>CAZAHS010000086.1:0-8913 GCA_964484855.1 uncultured Sphingomonadaceae bacterium
CGGCAACATCGGCGCGCGCTATACGCACCTGATTTTGGTAATCCGCAGGGTCAATGCGCATCAACACAGAGCCGCCGGATACAAAACTGCCTTCACGAAAATTCGGGTTTACATAAACCAGCCTGCCGGACACTTCAGCCGCAATAACCACTTCATTACGCGCTTGTACCGTGCCTGAAACAACCAGCGGAATAGCGCCTGATGCGATGTTAAGCGATGATGTTTCGACCAGCGGCGCCTTTTCAACGCGCTCTTCCTTTTGCGGTACAGGGCGCGACCAGATCATTATCGCGGCGATGGCAATAGCGATGATGATGATAGCCAATGCCCATTTAAATTGGTTATTCATTGCCATCCTCCAATAGCTGGTCGCTGCCAGTAATCTGCTTATCACCCAAAGCCCAATTCCCCGCCAAAGCGCGGTGAACATTAAGCCGCGCCAGCGCTGTGCTGCGCGCTGCTGTTGAGAGGTCAGCCTCCACCCTATATGTGGTGACCAGCGCATCAAGATAGCTAATATATGTGCCAACACCCGATGCAAAACGCCGCTTTTGCAGATCTAGCGACAATTGCGCTTCCTGTAATTGTGATGTCACCAGCACATAGCGTTGCCGCTGTTTTTCATAATCCGTAATGGCGCTGCTTACTTCCTGAAAAGCAGTCAATACAGAGCGCGCATAAATGGCGGCCTGTTGGTCATATTGCGCACGGGCGCTGCGTATATTGGCGCTAATCCGGCCAGCATTGAATATTGGCGCGACAATATTCGCGGCCAGCGAGCTGCTCCAATTGTCTGCCAGATTGAGGGCGCTGGCAAGAGAATTGCCCTGCGTGCCAATTGCGGCGGATAGGCTGATTTGCGGAAAGCGCTCTGCCTTACGCGCACCAATGCGCAGCCGCGCAGCATCCAGCCGCGCCCAAGCGGCCTCTATATCGGGCCTTTGGCTTAGCAGATTAACCGGCAGCCCGGCCGGGATGTCGGCAAAGACCAGCCGCGGTGTCAACGGGCCAGCCAGCTTTTGGCGCAACGTTTCAGGATAGCCGCCGGTCAGCAGCGCCAGCCGGTTTTCGCTATTGGCCAATGCGCTTTCTAGCTGCGGCAATGCCGCCTGTGTGGCGCGCAATTCCTGGCGGATTTGAAACAGCTCAAAACTCTCTGCAAGGCCGCGGCGAAAGGCTTCTTCTGTGCGCCTGCTGCGGTCCTGCAAAATATCGGCCAAAATGCCAGATAGGGCAATTTGTCGCCGTGTATCCACCACATCAAAATAGGCCGATATGGTTTCAGCAGCAGCGGTTAATTGCACGGCTCTCAGGTCAAAGCCGGACGCTATGGCGTCTTGACGCGCGGCGGCGAAATCATTGCGGTTGCGGCCAAACAGATCCAGCTCATAAGCAATGCCCAGGCTGGGAGTGATGGCGGTATTTTCAATACGGTCAATAATGCCGCCGCCCAGTCCGCCAAAGGGGCTGCCCGCTAAGGGCGTGCTGGTGCGGTTGGCGGATAAAGATGCATCTATGCTGGGCAATAATGCGGATCGGGCAATGCGGGCCTGCGCACTTACCTGTTCCAAACGCGCAACCGATTCTGCAACATCCAGATTGCTGTTCAGAGCATCATCGACCAATGCATCAAGCACCGGGTCCTTAAAAGCCTTCCACCATGATGCGGGTTTATAGCTGGTCTGATTGGATGCAGTAACGCCATAGCTTTGCGGCAAGGCGCTAACAATTTCCGGTGTCTGCGTTTCTGGTGCTAATGATATGCAGGCAGAAAGTGGCAGGGAAAGAGCCAAAGACAGAAGGGGGAAAAAACGAAGTGGCGACAGGCGCGAGGATATTGAACGCAATGATCTGCATTCCGGCCCATGTGCATTTTGCCGCTTTAAAGACAGCCGCATCATATTAATCGCAGCCTCCCGCGGAATCGGCAACGCAATAGCCAACCATTGCAGGGGAAAATGATTTGGCCATGACTTTGTTCCCCTATCTTGCCGAAATAGCTGATTTAGAAGCAAGTTTTTCTTAAATTTATAGAGATGTCGCCTCAATTAAGTTTTATAACAATACCTATTTTATAGCGCGGCGCAACACATTCTGACTTTTCACCTTTTGGGGTTGATTTAAGTCATTTTACACCTATTTATAAAAAAGATTATACACAATCTAATGTCCAAAATAATTGACACTTACACCAGGGTCCACGGTGGAAGTTGAGATACAATATACAGACGTACAACAAAATAATGATGCGTTTACGCACGCCTCGGTCCTTGCCAATATTCCCTCATATTGCGCCCGATTAGGGGGTCTTTCGCAGATTTTATGTGATAAATATAAGGTCCAACCTGAAGAGGTTAATGACCCGAATAAGCTGATTAAGCTGGAAGATTTTACAGAGATTTTGAAAGAGGTCGCGCTGGCCACCTCAATTGGCCATTTGGGTACCCGATTGGGTTATGAGGCAGATCTTGCCAATTGGGGTGAATATGGCTTTGCGTTAATGAATGCACCTCGAATAGACATGTGCATTGAATGTTTTGTCAATTATCTGCCATCCTGGCAAAGCGGCACGCATGTGCAGGTTGTAGAACAGGGCGGTCATATGGGCATAGAATATCAAATCGTTGATCCCAATGTGGTGCATCGCAATCAAGATACAGAATTTATGTTTTCCATAATGGCGAGCCATATTCGCAAGATTTCGGGGAGCGATATTCAGCCCTCCGATATGACTTTCCAGCATAAACCGCTCACCTCTCAAGGTATTTATGAGCAATATTATGGGCTAAATCCTTTGTTCGAAGCGTCGTATAACACAATATGGTATGACAAATCGGTCATGCAGAAAGAAACCAAGGGCACAGACCAGCGGCTTTATTCTATGATTTGCAAATATCTGGATGAGCAACAAGCGCATATTATTGCTCCTGAAAGCTTTACCGCTGTGGCGGAGCGCAATTTGCGGTCCTCTATCAATGATGGTCTTTTTGATCGTTCAGAGCTTGCAGGCATTTTGGGTGTGCATGATCGCAAGCTACAGCGCGAGCTTAAAAAAGAAGGGACGTCCTTTACCCAAATTCTGAACCAGGTTAGACATTCAGAGGCTACCCGCTTGTTAAAGCTTGATAATATTGGCATCGCACAAATTGCTTTTTGCCTGAATTTTTCAGATTCCAGCGCCTTTATAAATTGGTTTAAGAAAAATTCCGATATGACGCCAACAGCCTATAGGCTGGCAAACGCGCCTTAATCTAAAAAGTATCTACCCCAAGATTATAATATATTGCGCGCGCGGATAGTGCTTATTGGTAAGTGCGATCAGTTTTTTGGCTTTTCTCACGAAATTTGAACGGCGTAACGCCATAATATTTTTTGAAGACCACACCAAATCGCGATTAATGGGTGAACCCTGTACGATAAGCGATTTCAGCCAGTGAGAGATTTGATGTCAAAAGCAATTTTGTAGCGCGTGTTATCCTTACATTCTCAATGTAAGTTCTGGGCGTTTTATCGTAAATAAGTTTGAAATTTTTAACGAGTGTGCTTTCAGAAACATTTGCGATTTGACAGAGAGAAAACATCGGTATTTGATGTGAAATATTCTTTTCAATAAAATCAGTGACACATATGATTTTTGGATCATAAGCGCTGGTTTTCGAAGCCATTTGGCCATTTCTGGCTATGTTATCAGCTGCCTCTCTCATTATATTTTCATTATATAATCGAAATGATATAATGGGTTGTAGATACACGATAAAAGATTGTGATTTGGCGACACGCAGCAAAAAAATCAGAGTCGATATCATTGCCGTTAAAATATGTTTTTGAATGCTGCCATGGCTCCGGTCTGAGCCAGTCCAAATGCTTGAGGCACTATCCATTAACAACACGGATTCTGGTGCACAGATATTGCGCCTATTTGCGCATATGTGAGGCGACCCCATATCCTGAAGGCGCGGAAGCAGATAGAAGACAGACCTTATCGGGGCAATTTCTGCGACAGGCTACTGCTAGATGCAAGATGGGTTCAACAATGGACTGAAATCATAAAATCTATTTAGTGTATTTATGAAACAGTGGCTTATGCTTTATAAATGGTGCGGCCGAGAAGACTCGAACTTCCACGGGGTGTTAACCCCACAGCGACCTCAACGCTGCGCGTCTACCAATTCCGCCACGGCCGCATGCAACATGGTGGCACCGGCTGATTCGCCAATGCGGTAGCACTGCCCTTAAGGGCAGGAACAGCCCACTAGCAACTCCCCTGCATGTGCGCAAGCGTGCAGAATCTGTTTACGCTATTGATAATCCTGTTTCATATCGGGTCATGCGGAGCAAATAAGATGGTTAATGCCAAAGGCGCGCCTGTTAACCATATTTCAGGGCATGATTTGGCTGGCAGGAGCGGCTGGCAAATGCGTAAATCCTGCTGTGCAGCATCTGCTGATAATTGCTATGTCGCTTTCAACCAGCGTTTTGCCCGCCCCGCAAACAGGTGAGATGATGCCCTTTGCTAGCGGTGCCGCGGCTGCGCTTGATTATGCCGGGCCGCAACAGGTTACGGCTATTGGCAGTAACAGAGCCAGTGCACGGATAGTCCGTTCGTCCAGCGCCCGAGAGAAGTTAGACGGGAAATTAGCCGAAAAATTAACAGAAAGATTAACTGGGCAAAACCGGCACACCGCGCTGCGCACCGTCTTTCATATCCGAACGGTTAAAGATGAACATATGCTCCAGCGCCCAGCCATTATGTTAGAGCATTATTAAACGGGTGGATTAAGGTCAGGCTATAGGCGGCTTTTACAGCTCGCCAATCCAGCCAATTTCTGCCCGCACCGCAGAGCGCGGTATATCAATTAGCAGTTCGTTAAAGCGCGCTGTCTCGCCCGGCCCCAAATTCTCCACTGGCGCTGCAATCTCGCGGCTATAGACCACGCGATCCTCTGCATCACGCAGGGTTATCAGCATATCGGGCACATCCTGGCGTTGCTGACCTTCATTAATCACGCTGCCGGACGCATTAAATGCTTCTGTTCCATCAGGCAGGGTGCGGCGGTCATCTTCCCTTATCGGCAGGTCGATTTTCAAACCCGGCACTGTCTCGCCAAAGCCCGGTTCATCAAATTGCAGCCATTTGGGCAGGCCATATGTATAGACTGCGCCCGCCAATATAGTGACGAGCAATGCAAAGATGATCGCGCCGATGGTCCAATATTTGGCCGGATTGCGGCGCGGCTTAAACGGCGGTTCATGCGCAAAGGGGTCTGGTCCGTCATCTGCCGGTTCCGGCGTCGTGACTGCATTTGCGGTTGCTGGCTGCTCTGCATTGTCATTGCGCAGTGCAGCGATATCGCGTGCAAAGGATGCAGGCGGCGCTGTGCGCTGTTCAGCTTGCTTATCAGCTTTAGCAGATGTTGCCGTTTGTTCTGGCGCGCCTTTTTGTGTTTGGGAACGCGCGGTTGTTTTGCGCGATGCGCCCGATTTAGGCGATACTGATTTGGCTTTTCCCGCCTTATTCAGCTCATTCGGATCATCCTCTGGTGCCATGGGCGGACCCTGAAACCAGCTATGCCCGCATTTGGCACAGCGTACTGTCCGCCCCGCGCCAATGGCGCTATCAGGTACGGCATAACGGGTTGTACAGGCGGTACAGCTGATAATCATGCGGCAAACTTCATGTGTGAAACGATTGTTACACGCTCTAAACACTGCGTAAAGATGGCTGGCAAGGCCTGTTTGTTATTTTGCCACGAATAATGTGTAAATCTTCCTTTACCGGCCCTGCTTTAATGACAACATGGCCGCCTTATTAACAGCCAAGCCTATAAAAGCGGCTGCGGTAATTATCTATAACCATAACTTGCCCATTGCAGATAGTCGCGATAGCGGTATTGCGTATTTCGATGATATGCCATTTTAAGGGTGGTATCGCCTTAAGAGAAGAGGGTCGCGGCAGGATATAATGCAGGAAATCGTCACTTTTGATAATGTCGGCCTGCGCTATGGTACGGGTAAAGAGGTGTTGAGCGATATTAGCTTCACGCTTTATCCAGGCAGTTTTTATTTTCTTACAGGCAATAGCGGTGCCGGCAAAACATCATTGTTGAAATTGCTGTATCTGGCGCAGCGGCCCAGTCGCGGCCTTATAAAATTATTTGATACAGATGCCGTCACCTTGACGCGTGAGCGCATGCCCGGCTTTCGCCGCCGCATTGGAGTGGTGTTTCAGGATTTCCGACTGGTGCCGCATCTCTCTGCTTATGATAATATTGCGCTGCCACTTCGCGTATCAGGCATGACAGAAAAGGATCTGGACGGCCCGGTCTGCGAGATGCTGGACTGGGTTGGCCTGTCTGACCGCGCAACGGCGCGCCCTGCCACCCTGTCTGGCGGTGAACAGCAGCGCGTTGCCATTGCCCGCGCCGTTATAGCGCGGCCAGAAATATTGGTGGCTGATGAGCCGACGGGGAATGTTGACCCTGAAATGGCGATCCGATTGTTAAAATTATTTGAATCAATGAATGCGCTGGGCACTACAGTTGTTGTGGCGACGCACGATGTTCATTTGCTGGCGCGCATACCCGAAGCGCATATGATGCGGCTTTTCCGTGGTAAGCTGGCTGACCCGACCGGTGTGTTGCGCCATCCGCCAAAGCCGGAAGCGCGCGCCAAAATTGATGGCTTGCCAGACTTTCCGCCGGTTAAAGGCCCGCGATCAAAAGCGCCGGATGCTGATTGATGCTGGGGTTTTTTACAATATCGCGGGCTGAGCGGCGGCTGATACCTGATACACGGCTGGCCGGCCCTATGCCTTGGGTCATTGCCATCATGATCTTTCTCACCATTTTGGCGGTTGCTGCCGGTCTGTCTTTGCGCAGCGGCGCGCAGGCCATTAATGCGCAGCTATCTGGCCGTGTAACCATTCAGATATTGGCAGTTAAACCGCAGGAGCGGGCCAAACAGCTTGCCAAAGTGGAACAGGCTCTTGACGCCAGCGCATTAGTTGCGCGGCGCAACACTTTGTCGCAGGAAGAGTTGGAGGCATTGCTCGCGCCATGGCTGGGCGGTGATGTGCTTGATGATACAATCACCATTCCCGCGATGATTGATGTCGATCTTAAAGGCGCAGCCTCTGCGGATAATATAAAGGCGCTGGAAAAGCTGGTGGCCAAGGCATCGCCCGATGCGCGGCTTGACCCGCATGGCCGCTGGCTACAGCCGGTTTTTGATCTGCTGGTGACCTTGCAATTATTGGCGCTGGTGCTGGTTATCATGCTGGGCGCGGCAACAGCGGCGATTGTTGTGTTAACGGTGCGCGGTGCGCTGAACACACATGGGCCCACTATAGCGGTTATGCATTTGCTTGGTTCCACCGATATACAGGTTGCGCGGCTGTTTCAGCGGCGTGTCGCGCTTGATGCTTTTTTCGGCAGCATGTTGGGCTCGGGCCTTGCCGCTTTGGCGCTTTATCTTTTGTCGCGGCAAATTGGCGGTCTTGATGCCGGGCTTCTCAATTCAGGACAGCTCAATATTCTTGATCTCGCTTTGCTTGTCCTTGTGCCGTTATCGGGTATAATCCTTGCTACTATTGTGGCCCGCGCCACCGTCATTATCGCTCTGCGGAAAAGTCTGTGATTGTACGTTTTATTGCCTTTTTAATGCTGTGCTGGATATTGGGCTTTGCCTGGTTTGCCATATTCCTGCCTGAGCCTTTGGACGTGCCGGAAGGGAAGGTGCGAAAAACCGAAGCCATTGTTGTGCTCACCGGTGAGGGTGGCCGTATTGACCATGGGCTGGATATATTGGAACAGGGCGGCGCCAAAACCATGCTGATAACTGGCGTTGACCGTTTGGTGAAGCGCGAGGAGCTGGCCGCGCAATATCCTGAGCAAAAAGAAGCATTTGAATGCTGTATAGATTTGGGTTTTGCCGCCATTGATACCCGCACAAATGCGCTGGAAACCGCGCGATGGGTAGCGAAGGGGGAATTTGAAACTGTCCGCCTCATCACATCAAATTGGCATATGCGCCGCGCCGCATTTGAAATGGAGCGCGCCATGCCCGTAGGGGTGGTAACCTATCGTGATGCTGTCAGCGTCAATATATCGCTGCGCACATTATTTGTGGAATATCATAAATATCTGCTGCGGCTGGCCGGCGCGCTAACCGGTATCTAATTTGTAATCATGGCCTTTTTCGCAACCATCCTTGCCGCGCTGCGCTCTGTGATTTTCGTTCTGGTCTTTTATATAGGGTCCGTGCCGATTGTGGTGGGCGGCTTTATATCGTCTTTTTTCTGGCCGGCGGGGCTGGCGGCATTTTCTCAAAGCTGGGGCCGGTTTCATTATTATTGTATGCGGTGGATATTGGGCATTCGTGTAGAGATTGACGGCCATTTTCGTCATGGCCCTGTGCTCTATGCCATTAAGCATGAGAGTATGTTTGAAGCCATTGATGTGCTGCGCGTGCATGATCGGCCAGTGACCATTGCCAAGCGGCAATTGGCGGATATCCCTTTATGGAATAAGGTTGCAGGCACCTATGGTATGATCTTTGTCGATCGTGAAGGCGGCGCAAAGGCGTTGCGGCTGATGATGAAGGCAGGCAAGGCCTATGTCGCTCAGGGCAGACCGCTGCTGATCTTTCCAGAGGGCAGCCGCATTGCGCATGGCGAAACGGCGCCCCTGCAATCAGGCTTTGCCGGGCTTTACCGCGCCTTTGGCTTGACCGTAGTGCCGGTTGCAGTGGATAGCGGCAAATTGCTTTCGCCGGGCAAATTTATCCGCCGCAGCGGAACCATCCATTATAAGGTGGGGCAGCCTATTCCGCCCGGCCTGCCGCGTGAGGAGATTGAGGCGCGGGTTTTGGATGCGATTAATGCGCTGAACAGCGATGATGCTGCGCACCAAACCG
>CAZAHS010000087.1:0-8862 GCA_964484855.1 uncultured Sphingomonadaceae bacterium
GCGCTGCATCTTCTTTGGCAGCAGCACATTCATCATCAACAATTTTGAACAATGCCTGCACCGCGCGGCCACCATTTTGGGCCAGTTTGCGGCCAACAAGGTCCATCGCCTGCACGCCATTTGTGCCTTCATAAATCATCGCGATACGGGCATCGCGCACATATTGCTCCATGCCCCATTCGGCAATGTAACCATGGCCGCCATAAACCTGTTGCATGTTGGTGGCGATTTCATAGCCCTTATCTGTGCCATAACCTTTGATGACGGGCGTGAGCAGACTGATAATATCATCAGCGCTTTGGCGCTCTTCCTCGGTCTGCGCCTTGTGCGTCAAATCAACCTGCAATGCGCCCCATAATATCAGTGCGCGCAGGCCTTCGTTAATCGCTTTGCCCTCCATCAACATGCGGCGCACATCGGGGTGGACGAACAGCGTATCGGCTTTTTCATCCGCATCCTTTGCGCCGTCCAGCGCCCGGCCTTGGCGGCGGTCAGCGGCATATTGCACCGCATTTTGGTAAGATACCTCACCCACGCCCAGCCCTTGCAGGCCAACGCCCAAACGCGCTGCGTTCATCATAATGAACATGGCGGCAAGGCCTTTATTTTCTTCACCTACCATATATCCGGTAGCGCCATCATAATTCATGACGCAGGTTGAATTGCCGTGAATGCCCATTTTATGCTCAATAGAACCGCAAGATACCGCATTGCGATCACCCAAAGAGCCATCATCATTCACCGCAAATTTGGGCACAATGAATAGCGAAATACCTTTTACGCTGTCCGGCGCATCGGGTGTTTTTGCCAGCACCAAATGGATGATATTTTCCGTGAGATCATGCTCACCCGATGAGATAAAGATTTTGGTGCCGGTAATCTTATGGCTGCCATCGGCCTGTGGTTCGGCTTTGGTGCGGATCAGCCCCAAATCTGTGCCACAATGCGGCTCAGTCAGGTTCATGGTGCCGCCCCATTTGCCGGAGATCATATTGGGCGCAAATTTCTCTTTCTGCTCTTGGCTGCCCTTTGCCAAAATAGCGGCGACCGCCCCGCCGGTCAGGCCGGGATACATGCCAAAAGCCATGTTGGAGGAGGTGATAAACTCTTCAAATGCAAAACCGATAACATGCGGCAAAGCCTGTCCGCCAAATTCTTCCGGCGCGGTCAATGTGCCCCAGCCACCTTCACAAAATTGCGCATAGGCCTCTTTGAAACCATCCGGCGTGGTCACGCTGCCATCGTCATGGCGGGTACAGCCTTGCTGATCGCCCACTTGATTGATGGGAAATAATACTTGCTCAACAAATTTCCCGCCCTCGGTCAAAACCGCCTCCACCATATCCGGTGTGGCATTTTCAAAGCCTGGCAGATTAGAGAATTTTTCAAGACCCAAAACTTCGTTCAATATGAACTGTGTGTCGCGTACTGGCGCTGAATATTGTGGCATAAAAACTTCCTTTGTTGTCAGTCCGGCTGATACCGGATTTTGACCATTTTTTCCGAACTGGCCGACGGTTAATTTGCAATATTTATTTCTTGTTTAACCTGCTTGACCATATCTACAAATGAACGCAGCTCATTGATGGAGCTTTCAATATCTCTCTTCTGCTTGTCCAGAAGTGCGATACGCTCCTCACATTTTGCAATGGTCACGCGCCTTTGTTCAGCGCGGTCATCACCCAGATCATAAAGATCAATCATCTCGCGTATTTCGGCCAGGCTAAAGCCAACATTTTTGGCCCGCATAATCCATGCAAGCCGCGCACGGTCACGCTTATCATAAACGCGGGTCATTCCATTGCGTTGCGGAAAGATTAGGCCCTCATCCTCGTAAAAACGAAGCGCGCGGGCCGTAACGCCGAATTCATCGGAAAGATCCGAAATAGAAAAATGTTCCCGATTGTGAACATCGGGCGTATCGAGTGTTGCGTGATCCGTATTAGGCATGTCATCTTAGTACATTACCTTAACGTAAACGTCAAGCCATATTAGCACGCTCTTTAATTCTGTTCAGCGCCTTATATTACGCGTTTATCAGCCGCTACAAAGCCGCTGCGTATCATTGCCCCTAGCCCGCAAAGCCGATTGTCCGCCGCTTTCAACCAGCGGAATAGAAACACCAGCCAAAGATGCTCTGCGCGCGCAAATGGCTTTGCATGTATCTGGAATGGCACCCGGAAAAACAATTTGCGTACCATCATAGACCACTTCCAATTCGCATGAAGATGCATCATCATCTGATGCGCGAAGGGTCAGCCGGGCAATTTCACCATCAAGCACGCCCTCACCGCGTCCCTCACAAATCTGGTCACCGCCATAATAAACAAACACGCCAACATTATAGCTATCCCCTTTTTGCACGGCACAAAAGCGGTCATTCTCCAATTCAGTGCCAGCTTCATAAAGCCCTTCAAGATTGAGCGTAGCAGGGTCGGGAATAATCCCCGTTTCTATGGCGGCTTGTTCCAATGCGCTATCTGCTATGCTGCTATCATCGTCCGGTGACAGCGCTGACTGGTTGCAAGCGCCTAATATGCAGGCACCAAAGAGCAGCAGGGCAAAGCGCAACATCATATTTTCTTAAGCCCCTTATCTGTCAGCTCCCGATAAAAGCAGGACACCGCACCAGTATGGCAGATAGGTCCGGCGGGCGTCGCAACTATCCACAGCGCATCCTGATCGCAGTCAACGCGCATCGCCTCTAATTTCAGAAAATTGCCAGACGTCTCCCCCTTTAGCCATAATTTCTGGCGGGAACGGGAATAAAAATGCACCTGGCCAGTCTCTTTCGTAAGGCTGATAGCCTGTGCATTCATATGCGCAACCACCAGCACGTCTCCGCTTTGGCTATCAGTAACAACCGCGGTTAACAGGCCTTTTTCATCAAATTTTGGGTCAAATTCCAGACCGGTTTCACGACTATTTTCCATAAGCCTCACTTAAGAGCATTTAATCTATGTGGCAAATATGCAGACCATAAATATATGTCTTTTCAACGAAAATGACAAAAATGCGACATCGGCACAAGACAATCGGGCAGAGCCTTCTTATAAGGCATGCAAACGAGACAGGGAATCGCCGCAATGCTGACCACACATCCGTTTGACGACGACAAATTGCGAGAGGAGTGCGGCGTTTTTGGCGTCGCCAATGGTGAAGACTCTGCCGCTCTGGTTGCCCTTGGCCTTCACGCATTGCAACATCGCGGGCAAGAAGCCGCTGGCATAACCAGCTTTGACGGTGATGACTTTCACAGCCACCGCGCAATGGGCCATGTCGCAGGCAATTTTGACAGCGGCGAGGTAATGGACCGGCTGACAGGCAAATATGCGCTTGGCCATGTGCGTTATTCAACATCCGGTGAAACCGCGCTGCGCAATGTGCAGCCGCTCTATGCAGAGCTTGCAACGGGCGGCTTTGCAGTGGCGCATAATGGCAATATTTCCAACGCAGATAAATTGCGCAAACAGCTTGTGCGCGATGGCTCTATCTTTCAATCAACATCCGATACAGAAACAATCATCCATCTGGTTGCGACATCGCAATATCGCACATTGCTGGACCGGTTCATTGATGCGCTGAAAAAAGTAGAGGGCGCATATTCGCTCATCTGCATGACCAAACAGGGCATGATTGTCTGCCGTGACCCTCTGGGTATCCGCCCGCTTATCATTGGCAAATTGGGCGATGCCTATATTTTTGCTTCTGAAACCGTGGCCCTTGATGTTGTTGGCGCGGAATATTTGCGCAGTGTTGAGCCGGGCGAATTAATCGTGGTGAGCAATGGCGAACTGCGCTCCCATCACCCTTTTACAAAGCAGCAGCCGCGCCCGTGTATTTTTGAGCATGTCTATTTCTCGCGGCCCGATTCAATCGTCGATGGCTCGTCAGTCTATTCGGTGCGCAAGGCGATTGGCGCGGAATTGGCGGCGGAAAATGCGGTTGAAGCGGATTTGGTGATACCTGTGCCTGATAGCGGCACACCCGCAGCAATAGGCTATGCACAGGCGGCCAATTTACCCTTTGAGCTGGGCATTATCCGCTCTCATTATGTTGGCCGCACCTTCATTCAGCCAGGCGATGGCGTGCGCCATTTGGGCGTGAAGCTGAAACATAATGCCAATCGGCCATTGGTTAATGGCAAGCGCATAGTGCTGATTGACGATTCCATTGTGCGCGGCACAACCAGTTCCAAAATTGTGGAAATGATGCGCGATGCCGGCGCGGCAGAGGTGCATATGCGTATCGCCAGCCCGCCAACAATGCATAGCTGTTTTTACGGCGTCGATACACCGGCGCGCGAAAAACTGTTGGCGGCCCAGCGTTCAATTGAGGAAATGCGCGAATATATCAAAGCGGATTCGCTCTCCTTCCTATCGCTGGAAGGGCTTTACCGCGCGCTTGGCGTTGCCGCGCGTAATGAAAATCAACCGCAATATTGCGATGCCTGTTTTAGCGGTTGCTACCCCACCCGCCTAACCGATTTGGAAGAGCGCGATAACCCCGATCAATTTGCGCTGTTGGCCGAACGTGTAGAGAAAGCACATGTTGAATGAGCGATAATAACCTTCCCCTTTCCGGCAAAACCGCTTTGGTTACTGGCGCAAGCAAGGGTATTGGCGCTGAAATTGCGCAGTCCTTGGCCGCAAAGGGCGCGCATATCTTGCTTATCGCGCGCAATGCCGACGCGCTGGAAAAAGTTGAAGATGCGATATTTGATGCAGGCGGCTCTGCTACAATTGCTCCGCTCGATATTGCCGATGGCGATTCTGTCGCACGGCTAGCAGCGGCATTTGGTGAGCGCTGGCCTGCGCTCGATATTTTGGTCTTGAATGCGGCTGTGCTCGGCAATCTTGGCCCTGTTCCCACCATTGATGGCAAGGCGTTTAGTGAAATTCTGACCACCAATGTGCTGGCGCAGCATGCGCTTATCGCCGCTTTTGACCCGATGCTGCGCAAAAGCGATAGCGGCAAAGTCTTTGCGCTTACCAGTTCAGTCGGCGCAAGTCCGCGCGCTTTTTGGGGCGCATATGGTGCATCAAAAGCCGCACTTGATACGCTGGTCGCAAGCTATGGCGAGGAAATGCGCAATATCAGCAATGTGCGCACCGCCATCATAGACCCGGGCGCAACCCGCACAGATATGCGCGCAGAGGCTTTTCCCGGTGAAGACCCGCAAACCTTGAAAACGCCAGACAAAGTCGCCGAAAAAATCACAGAATTGGCGATCAGCGGTTTTGAAACCAATAGCCGCATTAAAATTAGCTAACAGCTTATTATTGGTCTTATTATTGGGCCGGTGACGGCGGCACGGTTGCTGGCAGATTATCGCTTTCGGCATCAAGAGTTGTCTGCACCGCCTGATAAAATTCATCGCGCGCGGTTTTTAAAGTGTCGCTTGTCGCCTCGCTCCAATTGCCATTTGACGCGATGACCAAATTGCGTGCAGGATCAACAAAAATGCCCTGACCAAAAATACCTTGCGCTGCGTAGCTGCCATCATCATAGGTCCACCATTGATAGCCATAGCCTTTTCCTGGCGCGCCAATATCGGCCTGTTTGCTGCCCGCTTTTGCAAACCATCCCTCTGGCACGACTTGCTTGCCGCCCGCTTTGCCGCCCTCTGCTGCAAATTGGCCAAGCAGCGCATAATCACGCAGCGCGGCCGAGATACAGCAGCCGCCAATCTCATAACCGCCATCATTAAGCAGCCATTCCGCATCCATCTGCATGCCATAAGGTACCCAGATTTTCTCCGAAAGATAAGCCGATAATGTCTTGCCCGTTGCCTTGGCGACCAGTACGCCAATCAGATTGGTTTCACCCGTATTATATTGCCAGCGCGTGCCCGGCTCTGCCTCGCGCTCCAATGTCGCCATATAGGTCAGGATCGGATTGTCGCCGTCTTTTGATGTCACCTGATTAAATTTCGCTACATCAGACTCAGGGTCAGAATAATCTTCATCCCATTTGACGCCCGATGTCATGGTCAGCAATTGCTCGACCGTTACACCGTCATAACCGCTGTCTTTAAGCTCAGGAATATATTTGGTCAGCGGGTCATCAATCGCGGCAATATCCCCATCCTGAATGGCCGCGCCAACAAGGCTGGAGACGAAGGATTTGGCAACAGAAAAGCTGGTCCAGCGGCCATCTGCGGCGAAATCCATATCATATTTTTCAAGCCGGATTTTGCCCTTATGCAAGATAATCACACCCGCCGAACGCTGGTCCAGCATATATTTGGTAAGGTTCCATTTGCGGCCATCAGCGCCTTGCCACTCGCCAATATCGAGCGGCTTTCCTTGCGCCAGATCATAAGTCTCATCACCCGCCGAAATCGTGCGTGTAGGCGCCAATATTTCCATCTGGCGAAAGGCATTATCCCGCTGGTCCTGCGTCCAAAACAGCACATTATTATCTGTAGGCAATCCGGCCGCATCTGCCGCTGTCTTTTTCAAAAAATCACAGCCTGTCAGCCCCAACACCATGGTTGCCGCCGTTAAACCCGCCAATATACGCATAATCTCCGCCCCTATTTTTGTTATATCATCAACCTATCGCGCCGCATCCGCTTTCACCAGTGTTACCTGCCCCACATTAATGCCGCCGCCATCAAAACCGCCCTCACAATACATCAGATAAAAGCGCCACAGCTTTACAAATTGCGCATCAAAACCATCAGGCAACCGGCCATCTTCAACCGCGCGGTCAAAATGTGCGCGCCAAATGCGCAATGTCTGCGCATAATCTGCGCCAAAATAATATGGGTCATGCCATTCCAGACCGCGCGCCTCTGCCAACGCACGAAATCGGCTTTCAGAAAGCAGCATGCCGCCGGGGAAAATATAGGTCTGTATGAAATCAACATTGCCCGCATATTGCGCAAAAATATCATCGGCAATGGTGATAAATTGTATCGCCGCGCGGCCAGCGGGTTTCAGCAAAGCGGCTATTTTATCAAGATAAACACCCCAATATTCCTGCCCCACGGCCTCCACCATTTCAACGCTCATAATCGCGTCATATTGGCCCTTGGCATGGCGATAATCTGTTAGCCTATAATCCAATCTATCCGACAGACCGCTCTTGCTAGCGGCTTTTTGTGCATGGTCCATCTGCTCTTTAGAGAGGGTTATGCCGGTCACCTGCGCATTTTTATATTGCGCAACATAGCGTGACATAGCGCCCCAACCAAAACCGATTTCCAGCACATGATCGCCCGGCATAATCTGCAATCTATCGGCAATGGCCTGCATCTTGCGCTGCTGCGCTTGCTCTAGGGATTGATTGCTGTCGCCATCAAAAAGCGCAGATGAATAGGTCATGCTATCATCAAGCCAAGCGGCGTAAAAATCATTACCCAAATCATAATGAAAAGCGATATTTTGCGCGGCTTTTGCGGCATTATTGCGGCGAAAAAAATGCCCGATACGGTTTAGCCATTTTGCCGAACCACTGGCCCGCGCCAAATTGCCGAGCGCCTTGCGATTAAGCACAAATAATCTGAAGAGCTGCACAGGGTCCGGGCTGTCCCACTCGCCCAGCGCCCATGCTTTATAAAGCCCCACCGAGCCAGACCGCGCCACGCGCAGCAATGCCCGCCAGTTGCGCAGATAGACCACGGCAACCGGCCCATCTTTGCGCCCGCCCAAAATGCGCATCTCGCCGCCCGGCAAAAAGCCCTCTATACGGCCCATTTCCAAACCGGCATCCATATGGCGCAAAAAGCCAGCGAAACTGCGGCCAAGCAGGTGATTAATAGGGGGAGATAACAGCCCATGACCAGTGGCAAAGCCCCGATCGGCTTGCAAAAGCTGCTGGCCGCGCTGTCCTGATCCCGCGTTCATGGACAGTCTTATGGCGCGGCTATTGCTATCTTGCAATCGCCAAACGAACCGTCTTCATAGCCATAATAAAGGATCAGCCTTTTTTGATGACATCATGCGCATTCAGCGCCCGCTGCCTAGCTGCCTTATGCGCGATGATTTTGCGCGGATAGCCTTTGGGGCGGCGGCCAAATTCATCCGGGTCATGCACATAAGGATCATCCAGATCAGCCAATTCCGGCACCCAGTGGCGAATATACCGGCCGGCATTGAATTTTTCCGATTGGGTGAGCGGCGCCATGATGCGCACAAACATATTGGCGTCCATTCCTGTACCCGCCACCCACTGCCAATTGCTGGCATTGCTGGCATAATCGGCATCGACCAAAGTATCCCAAAACCATTTCTCACCATGCCGCCAGTCAATCAGCAGATGTTTGGTCAGGAAACTGGCGGTAATCATCCGCACACGATTGTGCATCCACCCTGTCGCCCATAGCTCGCGCATCCCTGCATCAACTATGGGATAGCCGGTGCGGCCCTTTGTCCATGCGTCAAATTCGCTGGCGACCCGATCGTCATTCATGTCACGCCATGGCAGATCATCAAATTGCGTGCGGCCATTATTGCGGCCATATTGCGGGAATTGAAAGACAAGGTTTTGCGCATAATCGCGCCAGACTATCTCTTTCAAATAAGTCTCAACATCTTGGCCATCCCCATTAGATGCCGCCATAATCTTATGCCAAATAGTTGCGGGGCCAATTTCACCAAAATGCAAATGGGGAGAGAGAAACGAAGTTTCCGCCACGCTGGGCAGATTGCGTTTCTCATCATAATCGGCGGCCTTGGGCAGAAAAAGCTGTAAATTATGCGCAGCGCCCTCCTCACCTGGCTGCCACATGCTGGCAAAGCCGCTTGCCCAATCGGGCTTGGTCGGCAGCAAAGCCCAATCGTCCAAATCATCGCTGACCGGCCATGTATCTGGCGCGCGCATTTCTGATGGCGCTGCACTTGGCTCTGGCGGCGG
>CAZAHS010000088.1:0-8396 GCA_964484855.1 uncultured Sphingomonadaceae bacterium
ACCATGCGCGCGGCATTGGCAAATTTGGTGATAATCTCGCTTATATCATCCTTGGTCATGGCAACCGGCATGCCAAATTGGCCGCCCGGCAAAGCAAGCTGCAAAGCCGATGGTGCCTTAGGCGTAGCATTGACATTTTTTGGGGTCTGCCGCCCCGAATGGTTAAGCTGCGCCCAGAAATGATTGCCATTTCGCGTCGCATTTTCCGAAAGTCTTTGCAAAGCTTCGGTGAGATCACGGTCAAGCTGTGTATCAATAATGATATTGCCCGGGCGTTCTAAATGCTGTTTATCGACCATGATGTTGCCGCTAAGCAGCAGCCCCGCCCCGCCATCTGACCACAGACCATAAAGTCTTTCCAGCGCTTCACCCGGCGTTCCGCAAGCGCCCGCTAAACCCTCTGTCATCGCCGCTTTGGCAACACGGTTTTTTAGACTGGCCCCGCATGGCAATTGTAATGGCGATTGCAAATGTGTTGTCATTCAAAATGGCTCCCGCAAAGGGACGCCACAAACACGGGACGAAATCATGATAAACACCGTGCAGACTGACTGAAGGTCCGCACGGGGCAGTTATGCTTTCATTGGTTGCGACATCTTATTATATTTATTTTTTATTACCGGTATCATTTAACAAATTTTTGATATTTACAAGTCTTATCGCAATTTTTATTCCTGAACCGTTACGGAGCGCATTTTGTGCGCCGCGCTAATATCCAAACGCGAAACGGCATTACCCCTGAAAGAAAAAATTTGCTGAAAGCCTAGGGTTTTGGCCCTAGGATTTTGGCCGGTCTATCAGCATAATATGCAAAAATTGCTACTGGTGTTGCGTTTTTGTTATTCCTGAATTAGCCTGTGAAAAATAATCGCAATATTTATCCATAATATGCGGTCATTATGCGGGGCCTTGATGCAGATCAAAACATCATATGGTGCTGATGAAAAATCACGCGAAGGAGTGGCGTAAATGGCGGATACAGCAGAAAAAAGCTATAAATCAGCGCGCTATGGTTCAAATGCAAAGGTTCAGCCGCAAAGCTGGTCGCAAAGAATGAGCAATCATATTGCCTATGCTCTTCTTACCTATACTGGCCTTCAGATATTTTTCGGCATGGCCGCCATAAAGGGCGATTCGCCTTCAATACTTCCCTATTTTGCGCTTGTCCTGCTGGTCGCGGCAGTCATTCCGGCTTGTAGAAATTTTGAACGCCGATGGGAAAATATGGCGAATAGCAGCGAAGCGCATTGGGCGGGGCGTTTCCGTAAAGAGGCGCTTATATTATGGTGTGCGGCCTTTGCCTTGCCCTTGGCGGTGGTGGCTATAGCAAATATATTGCGCTAAAAGCCAAGTCACTGCGCAGCGACTATAGCTGTTTTTGTATTATTAACATCTCCATCAGCATGATGTGCTGACCGGTAAGATATTTGACCTTGTCATGGCGCTTGCTTATGCCGCTGCCATGAAGGATAGGTCACAACATGATCGAAAAAGATAAAGCCCGCGACATTGCGGCAGATTGCGTTGCCCGTGCCATTAAAGCAGGTGCCAGCGCGGCCGATGCCATTTTTGTCAATGAACAGTCCACCGATGTGCAAATCCGCCTTGGCGCATTAGAAGATGTGCAGCGCAGCGAAAGCAATGATCTGGGCCTGCGCGTTTTTGATGGTACGCGCCATGCCAGCGTCTCCACCAACAGCTTTGATGATAGTGCGCTGGACCAATTGGCCCAGCGCGCAGTTGCTATGGCGCGGCTGGCACCGGAAGATGAATATGCGCGGCTGGCCCCGCAGGATCGCCTTTATATGGACAATGATGCCATAGCCAAACAGGATGCGCTGGAACTTTGTGATAATGAAACGGGCAATGACCCTGAAATGCTAAAAGCCGATGCGCTGGCCGCGGAAGATGCTGCGCGCGCAGTTAAAGGCGTCACCAATTCCGAAGGCGGCTCTGCCAGCGCAGGTTCAACACTGATTGCACTGGCCACCAGCACCGGCTTTGCTGCATCTTATAATAATAGTATTTTTGGCATCAGCGCCAGCGTATTGGCCGGTAAAGGCGCGGATATGCAGCGCGATTATGCCTATCGCACAGCGCGCCATTATAATGATTTGGAATCGCCCAGCGCGATTGGCACACGCGCCGGAGAGCGGGCAATTGCCCGCATGAACCCGCGTTCCATGGCCAGCGGTATACGCCCCATTATTTTTGATCCGCGCGTTGCGGGCAGTTTGCTCGGCCATTTGCTCGGCGCAATTAGCGGCACCTCCGTTGCGCGCAAATCCAGCTTTTTGCAGGAACATCTGGGCAAGGCTGTTTTTGACAGCGCCATTTCCATCATTGACGACCCGCACCGTAAACGCGGTATGCGCTCTCGGCTTTTTGATGGTGAAGGCGTCACGGCCACACGCAAAGCATTGGTCGATAACGGCATATTGACCGGCTGGCTGCTCAACACTGCCACGGCAGCACAATTGGGCACACAAACCAATGGTCATGCCAGTCGCGGCATAGGCGGCAGCCCGGGCATATCTGCCACCAATGTGCATATAGAGGCTGGGCAAGATAGCCCCGCCGCCTTGATGGCCGATATAGTAGAGGGCGTATATGTCACCGAATTGGCCGGGCAAGGCGTCAACGCTGTCACCGGCGATTATAGTCGCGGCGCCAGCGGCTTTGCTATTCGTAATGGCCAGCTTGCCGAGCCAGTGAGCGAGATCACCATTGCAGGCAATTTGCTGGACATGTTTATGGCAATGACCGCTGCCAATGATCTGGAGATGCACCGCGCCGTAAACACGCCAACATTGCGCGTTGATGGCATGACTGTTGCCGGCCAGTAATGCCCCTATCTCCAGACCCCGAAGCATTGGAACGGATCATACGCGATGCCGGTGCCTTGGCGCTGGAAAATTTTCGCCCCGGCAAAACCCTTGATAGCTGGGACAAAACCCCCGGCCATCCGGTTACCAAAACCGATCTGGCCGTCGACCATTATTTGCGCGGCGCATTGGGCAGACTTGACCCGCAAGCCGGATGGCTATCAGAAGAAAGCGATGCAGCGCAAAGCAGCCATGACGATCAACCTATGTGGATTGTTGACCCGATTGACGGCACGCGCGATTTTATTTGCGGGCGTAAAGGCTGGGCGGTGTCTGTTGCCTATTGCGTTGGCGGCGCGGCGCAATTGGCGGCTTTATATGCGCCGGTTACGGACCAAATATGGACAGCACAGCGCGGACAAGGTGCCTATCGCGGCAATGTACGGATTACCGGCAGCAAGCGGCAATCCCTAGAGGGAGCCCGGGTTCCGGCGATGGAGCTTGCACAGGTCGATTCTATTTTGACCATGGTAGAAAGGCCGAACAGCATTGCCCTGCGCATGGCCATGGTGGCAGATGACCGCGCCGATTTGGTGGCTGCGCTGCGTTGGGGTCATGCTTGGGATTTGGCGGCATCTGCATTGATTGTTGAAGAGTCCGGCGCTGTTGCCACAGAGGCAATGGGCAAGACATTGCGCTTTACCTCGTCGCGGGCCGTACATTTTGGCATATTATGTACAGCGCCCGCCATTCACAAAGCAGCGCTAAAGCATTTACAGCCACGCGCGGAAATATTATCTGCGAAAAAATAAAACGGGTGAATAAGCGCAATTATTGCCCGCTGACCAATTGGCGAATATCCGCCTCACCACTTTGGCCATCACGGTCAGCCAGATCATTTTCGTCAATCCAGCACAAATCTTGCGGCCCCAATGTTCGGCTATCATGCGATTGCAAAATAACCTGGCCAATGGGCATATGATCACGCGCATCACATAATACAGGGTTTGACGGTACACCCGTGCCCCAGCGTTCCCCCCATTGCCGCAGTGCGATCATAGTGGGCAGCAGGTCCATCCCTTTATCGGTTAGGCGATATTCAATGCGGCGGCGATCATCTTCACATGGGGCGCGCTTCAATATGCCTGCGCTCACCAATTTGGTCAGCCGGTTGGACAGGATGTTGCGCGCAATACCCAATTCTTCAAGAAATTCCTCAAAATGATGAAGGCCATTGAAACTGGCGCGCAAGATCATGAATGACCAGCGTTCGCCCATCGCTTCCAAAGCTATGGGCAGGCTGCAATTTTCCGTCAACTCGCTTAGCGGTTCGCGCAATTTCCCCATATTTCTCTCCATATGACCTGTTATTTTTTGAGTCAGGCACCCTTATTATTCAGTTTTTAGTTGCAACTTAAAACTGAATTGACTAGGTATTGATTCGCAACCTAAGTTGCTTGCGTAAAAATTACAATCTTTCAATTCTCCAAATTCTAGGAATCTATCATGACTCAGTCCCCCAGCTTTGCACAGAAGTTTTTTGCCGCCATCATGGCTTTCACCGCCACTGTCATTTTGGCGTCTGCCCCTGCCGCTGCTGCCAAAGGCCCTTATTATGTTGCCAAATTGGCGACCCCCATTGAAGAAGCCAAAACCGAAATCATTCGCGGTGTTGTGTGGCAATGTGCCGGTGATACCTGCCGCGCCCGTAAAGCAAGCAGCCGCGCCAGCAATGTTTGTGCGCGTCTGGTGAAGAAAATGGGCGCAGTTGAAACCTTCATGGTGCGCGGCGAAGCATTGGCTGCTGATGATCTGAGCAACTGCAACGCAAAAGCCTGAATATCATAGCATCCGAACACTATAATGACGGCCCTGCTATTGGCATTTTCTGCGCGCTCCCGCCCTCATCCTCGGGCGGGAGTGCGCAATGTCAAAACCTGGTCAAATGCTTATCTGAAAATTCAGTGACAGCAGCGCCTTACCAAAGCCATATTGCCCTCATCGCTTAATTGACGAGCCTCTTTTGCTCCTATGAGCGCTGGATAAAGAAAATACGGGCTTTTCTGTTGCAATTTGCTGCAAATACATTTCATCTATATATATGCTGCGACAATATGAACTGGTTGAACGGGTCAAGAGCTATGAACCCGATATAGACGAAGCGCTTATTAACCGCGCTTATGTTTTCTCTGTGCAAAAGCATGGCAGTCAGAAACGCGCCAGCGGCGACCCTTATTTCAGCCATCCCATTGAGGTGGCCGGCCTGATGACCGATTTGCGGCTTGGGCCGGAAACCATTATCACCGCTTTGCTGCACGACACAGTGGAGGATACGCTCACCACCGTTGAGGAAATTGAGGCTCTGTTCGGCAGCGAGATTGCGCAGATGGTTGATGGCGTGACCAAATTATCGCGCATTGAGGCACAAACAGATGATGAGCGGGCGGCAGAAAATCTGCGCAAATTCCTGCTGGCCATGTCAAATGATCTGCGCGTTCTGTTGGTGAAACTGGCCGACCGTCTGCACAATATGCGCACGCTGCATCATATTAAAAAGCCGGAAAAACGCCAGCGCATCGCCAAGGAAACGATGGAAATCTATGCCCCGCTGGCAGAGCGTATTGGCATGTATGAATATATGCGCGAGATGCAATTGCTGGCATTTGAACAATTAGAGCCAAATGGTTATGCCACTATTATCGAGCGGCTGGAGCTGATTAAACAGGGCGGGGCCGAGCCGGTTGAGCTGATTAGCAAAGAGCTGGGCCTGTGCCTGACGGACAAAAATATCCGCGGGCAGGTCAGTGGGCGCGAAAAACATCCTTATTCCATCTGGCGCAAAATGGCGGAGCGGCATGTCACTTTTGAGGATATGACCGATATTATCGCCTTTCGCGTCATCACCGATAATGTGGAAGATTGTTACCGCGCATTGGGCGCTATCCATAGCAATTGGAAGATGATACCCGGCCGGTTTAAGGATTATATCTCCACGCCCAAACGCAATGGCTATCAATCGCTACACACAGCCATAATTTTTGGCCAATCGATGCAGGTCGAAATCCAGATCCGCAGCGAGGAAATGCACCGGCAAAGTGAATTCGGTCTGGCCGCGCATTGGGCCTATAAACAGGGCGATGCAACGCCGGATGGACAGGCCGGATGGATTCGCGATTTGCTGGAAATTCTGGACAATGCCAAAGATGCTGAAGAGCTTCTCGAACATACCCGCATGGCAATGTATCAGGATCGCATATTTGCCTTTACCCCCAAAGGCGCATTGCACCAGCTACCGCGCGGGGCAACCGCTTTAGACTTTGCCTATGCCGTACATACAGATTTGGGCGACGAAGCCATTGCCTCTCGCATCAACCGGCGGACACAGCCACTGCGCACCCGATTGCAAAACGGTGATATTGTTGAAATATTGAAGGCAGATGGCAGTATGCCGCAGCCCGCTTCCCTCAACTATGTCGTAACCGGTAAAGCGCGCGCCGCTATTCGCCGTTCTGTACGCCATAAAGAGCGTGAGGAGGTCGAGGCTATTGGCCGCATGCTTTACGATCAGATTTGTGAGCAATTGCCGGGTAAAATCGGCAAAAAAGCGATGAAGGCAGCGATGGAGAGACTCGACATTGCCAGCGAAGAAGACCTGATGCATGCTATTGGCGCGCATAATATTACCGACGATACCCTAATGGAAGCGCTTGTGCCGGGCAGCACGACAGAGGAAAAGCGGCCACATGACTGGCCAAGGCGCAATCATAGCCTCACTATTCGCGGCTTAACCCCTGGCTTGGCCTATGAATTTGCCGAATGCTGCCACCCCGTGCCGGGGGATAGAATTGTTGGATTGCGCCGCCCCAATGCGCCGGTTAATGTCCACACTATTGATTGCATGAACCTGGCTGATGGCGTGGACGCTGACTGGGTGGATTTATCCTGGGATCCGCGCTCCATGGGGGCAACCGCCAGATTGCGGTCAACATTACAAAATAAGCCAGGCACATTGGCGGAACTCACCACCATCTTGGCCGATAATGCCGCCAATATTATCAATTTGCGCATGGCCCAGCGTGAGGATGCTTTTCATGTCTATGAAGTTGATCTGGAAGTGCGCGATCTTCAGCATTTGATGCAGACTATAACCGCAATCCGCGCATCAGATGCATCGGTGGAGACTGAACGCGTTTAACAGGTTAATGGCCAGGCCTGATTATTGGTTATCATTTCCCACTTCATCACCGATATCATCATCGTCAATCCGGTCATCCGCCAAAACGCAGCGTACATTTGTAGGGGCAAGCGCATAATTTCTATTGCCTGATTGCGATGCGGATCGAATGCTGCATTGCTCTGTGCCGACAACAAAAATGCGCGCACCATCATTGGCCAGACCCGATGCAGATTCGCTTGCATTTAATTCGGCAAAAACAGGGCCTTCCGCAATAATATTGGTGGAAATACTGGCAAGTCCGGCGGCATCCAGACCGCCATAGCCGCGCATGGCAGCGCGGTGCGTGCCCACTGTTCCGGCGATTGTTAGCACGCCGCGTCCGTTCAGGCTGCTTGTCAAACTCTCGCTCTCAACATTTTGAATGAGCGCATTACCATCACCATTTAACATCACGCTGGTTTTCTCTCCGCGCAAATCCGCGACGACAAGATCGCCGCTGCCTTGATAGCTGACCGCGCGCATTGCCGGTGCGGTAATATAGATTTTCAGCCGCTTACGGCCTTTATCACTATTGTCATCAAATATCGGCGCACTGATGCTAACATTGCGCTCTCTAATGGTCACTATCTTGCCTGAATTGCGCACGGTGATGCGGTTAATCAATAATGGGTCACCTTCTGCACGCACAGAAAGACCCTGCGCGTTTTCGATAACAACATCAAAATCACCATAGATGCGCACTGTATCAAAATTTCCAGTGCTATAGCGGCGCTCCGCAGCCTGCGCGCCATCCAGCGGCAGCACGATGCTATTGGCGGCAAGCACCAGAGTGAGACATTGTACGAAGCGGTATAATAGAGATTTCATGCCGAGCAGCATTGACGCTTAATCCGGCAGCGTCAAGCTCTGCACATAACAGAAAAGGCCGCCCTTACAGGCAGCCTTTCCCAATATAGCAACTGATAGAGCAGCAGATTATGATTCTTCGGCAGTCTCATAATATAGCGGCGCATGTTCGTTCAAAATCTCAAGGATTTTGGTCAACGCTGTTGGCTCATCGGTTTTTTCCATAGCCGCCAGCTCGCGCGCCAAACGGCTGGATGCCGCTTCAAAAATCTGGCGCTCTGAATAGCTTTGCTCGGGCTGGTCATCTGCGCGGAACAGATCGCGGGTAACCTCTGCAATGGAAACCAATTCGCCGGAATTGATCTTCGCTTCATATTCCTGCGCGCGGCGCGACCACATGGTGCGCTTGATGCGGGCGCGGCCCTTCAGTGTCGTGAATGCGTCTTTCAGGATCAGATCGTTGGACAGGGCCCTCATACCGGAATTGCCGGCCTTGGCCGTGGGAACACGCAGGGTCATCTTGTCCTGCTCGAACTTCACGACATAGA
>CAZAHS010000088.1:8406-8859 GCA_964484855.1 uncultured Sphingomonadaceae bacterium
AATCTGCCGCTCTGAATAAGATTGCTCAGGCTGATCATCAGGACGGAACAAATCGCGGGTCACCTCTGCGATAGAGACCAGTTCACCCGAATTGATCTTCGCTTCATATTCCTGCGCACGGCGCGACCACATGGTGCGCTTTACCTTTGGCTTGCTTTTCAGAACATCCAGCGCCTCACGCAGCGTCTTGTCAGATGACAATTTGCGCATGCCAATGCTTTCGACCTTATTGGTAGGTACGCGCAGGGTCATACGCTCTTTTTCAAAGCGCAAAACATACAGCTCTAGCTGCATTCCTGCGATTTCCTGATTCTGTAATTCGATGACACGGCCAACACCGTGTTTAGGGTAAACGACATAGTCGCCCACATCAAAGGGCAAAGCCTTAGCAGACATAAAATACCTTTCTAATGTATTGGGAGGTGTTGAAAACAGGCTATAAAGTGCATCATT
>CAZAHS010000089.1:0-8799 GCA_964484855.1 uncultured Sphingomonadaceae bacterium
GTGTTACTGACAATCGGGCTATGCTGGAGGGAGAGGTAAGTGGCTTTGCCGATACCGATACCCTGTCTTACCGCGAAGAACCGGGCAGCGAGCTGGCACAGCTTCAAGACACATTATGGGAGCCTGTACTACAGCGGCTGGAGCAGGAGCATGGCGCAAAATGGCTGCGCACCACAGGCATTATGCCGGGCCAGCAGGATGAGGCGGTTATGGCACTGGCAGCCGAATTTGTGGCGGGCCTAGACAAATTTGCGCTCACAGCTTTTTCGCAAATGGCCGCTTTGGCTGGCTCTTTTGCCCTTATTTTGGCGCTGACCAAGGGCGATATTGATGCCGATGGCTGCTGGACAGCAGCCTTTGTAGAAAATGACTGGCAAGCGCGGCAATGGGGCGAAGATGCAGAGGCACAAAAGATGATGGCCGACCGGCGCAAGCGCTTTGATGCAGCATGGTCAATGTGGCAGGCTTTGGCTTAACTTTTCTGCTGTTAATATAATGCCCTGGCTCTGGTTAGAGCAAGGCACTATATAGCATCGTCTTAATCTCTCGCCGCACAGGGTAAGCGCTAGAGGGCATAAGCTGGGTCATGAAGATCATGATGATCTCTTCAACCGGATCGACAAAAAATGCGGTTGAGAACATGCCGCCCCAATAAAAATCGCCCGTTGAGCCGGGTACTCCGGTGGCGGCAGAATCGATAGTGGTGGCAAACCCTAGACCAAAACCGCCACCGGCATTTTCAGCTTCTGAAAACAGCGCTTTGCTATGTTGGGTCAGGTCCCCGCCGCCCGGCAAGTGATTGGCAGTCATCAACTCCAGCGTTTTGCGCCCGATAATGCGCGTTCCGTTCAGTGTACCTTTGCCCAGCAACATGCGGCAAAATTGGTAGTAATCCGACAGAGTAGAGAGCAATCCGCCGCCGCCGGAATAATAGCCCGGTTTATTGGCCCATGCCGTTTTTGCTCCCGGATCATAGGGCTTCATATGCTGTACAGGGTCGAAAACATAGCTGTCTGTCATGCGGTCAATTTTTTGCGCGGGCAATTGGAAATGCGTATCGGTCATGCCTAGCGGCGCAAAGATATGCGCAGTGAAATAGTCTGATAATGATTGCCCGGAAATCCGCTCAACAATCGCGCCCAGAACATCGGTAGAGACGGAATAATTCCAGCTTGTTCCAGGATCGAATTGCAGCGGAATTTGGCTAAGTGCAGCAATGAACTGGTCTGTGCTGCCGCCATCAAAGCGCTCAAAACCCGCCTTGCGATAGGCTGCATCAACTGGCGTGCGTTCCTGAAAGCTATAAGTCAGCCCGCTGGTGTGGCGCAGCAGATCAATGATACGCATTACCTGTGTCGGCGGGCGAGAGATAAAGGGTTGATCGCCCCCTCCGCTCACAAAAACGCCAAGACCCTTAAATTCCGGAAGGTAGCGATGCACCGGATCAGACAGCGCGACTTTGCCCTGCTCAACCAATTGCATAAAGGCGATAGAGGTCACCGGCTTGGTCATGCTGGCGATGCGGAAAATTGCATCTTCGCGCAATGGCTGGCCAGGCCGCGCCTCACCCTGTAAAGACAGATGGGCAATATTATCACCGCGCCCAATTAGCAGGGCCGCATGTGGCAATCGCCCGCTTTCAAGATATTTTGCCTTAATATGCGCGTCCAAAAATTGCAGGCGCTCGCTATCAAATCCCGCGGCCACTGGGTTAGGGCTAGGCAGGCTCATGTCGCGGTTTTCCCAAATGGCTGGCGCATATAGGGGTGCGATGTGGAGAGGCCGCCATCGACCACCAATGCATGGCCATTAACATAGCTGGATCTATCAGAGGCCAGATAAAGCGCGGCCTCCGCAATCTCATTAGGCTCACCGCCGCGCTGCATGGGGTTTAGATTGCCGACCATCTGTTCCTTGCCCTTGCGGCGCGCCGCCTCGTAAAGAAAGCTGGTCATGCCGGTTTCAATCAGGCCCGGGCAGATGGCATTACAGCGCACATTGCTGCCAGAAAGCTGCTGCGCGGCGATTTTCACCAGATTGATAACCCCCGCTTTTGATGCGGTATAGGCCGGCCCGCCCGCACCGGATCGCAGACCGGCAACCGATGCCGTGGCGATGATGGAGCCGCCGCGATTTTCATTGGCCGCGCTGGTATCGGCAATCGCCTTGCCGCCATGTTTCACCGCCAGAAATACGCCGATCAAATTGATGCGCAATATCTTTTCCCATTCCTCGACGCTTTGCTCAAAAATGCCTTCAAAGCCGCCGGAAATACCCGCATTGGCAAAGAATATATCCAGACCGCCATGGCTTTGCACCACGGTTTCGACCAGTTTTTTGACTGTATCTTCATCGCCTGCATCGCCCTGATGTGCGGTGATGGCATCGGGCGCCATAGCGGCGGTTTCTTGCACGGCATCGGTCACATCGCTGGCCACAACTTTCGCGCCATGCTGCGCATAAAGGAGCGCCGTCGCGCGCCCAATGCCGCTGCCTGCGCCGGTTACAATGGCAGTTTTGCCTGTTAGGTCTTTACTGTCGGTCATGTCTTATACTCCTGCAACGATGGTCGTTCCGCCATCTATGATTATCGCTTGTCCGGTCATGAAATTAGAGGCATCAGCGGCCAGAAAGACCGCTGCGCCGGCTATCTCGTTCGGCTCACCAATGCGGCCCAATGGTGTGGCTTTTTCCATATAGCTTAGCAATTTGGGGTTTTCCCACAGTGCGCGGGCCATATCGGTTTTTATAAGGCCCGGCGCGATGCAATTGACGCGCACACCCTTTTTGCCATGCTCTGTGGCATAGTTGCGCGCCAATTGTAGGTCTGCCGCTTTGGATATATTATATGCGCCCAGCGTGTCAGTGCCGACCATGCCGCCAATGGATGATATGATGATGACAGAGCCTTTGCCCTTGGCAATCATATCGGGCGCGCACATTTGGATCAGCCAGTGATTGGAGAGGATATTATTGTCGAGAATTTTGCGAAAGACATCATCCTCAATCTCTGCCAATGGCCCATAATAGGGGTTGGAGGCAGCGTTACAGACCAATATGTCGATACTGCCAAAGGCTGCGCGGCTCTCATCCACCAAATTGGCCAGCTCGTCTTTAGAAGAGATATTGGCAGGCACAGCTATGGCGCGGCCTGCTCCAAATTCAGTGTTGATGGCGTCTGCTACGGCCTTACAGGCATCGGCCTTGCGGCTGGAGATAACCACATTTGCGCCATGCGCGGCAAGCTGCTCAGCCGTGGCTTTGCCAATACCGCGTGATGAGCCGGTGATGATGGCAGTGCGGCCAGTAAGATCATACAAAGTGTTTTGCATTATCGTCTCCATTCCTTCCATTCCCTCCCCTATAATTCCCGTTCGTCCTGAGCTTGTCGCAGGACTGTCTTGCTCGCATTACGGCTGGGCTTTGACAGGGTCAGCCCGAACGGAATTGAATAAATGCCGCAATCTCACTCAATCCCTGCTTTAAGTGCAAATTGCCAAGCTCCGTCTATCAGCAGCGGCACGCGCTCGGCCATGGTTTTGGCGTGCTGGCTGGATGCCGTGCCGTCTATCACGCGCTTTTTAATGCCCTGCAAAATCGCGGCAATGCGGAACATATTATAGGCAAAATACCAGTCCATATCGGGAATATCTGTAATGCCCGATTTCTCAGAATAGCGCTCTATAGACTCTGCAATATCGGGAATGCCCAATTTTTTAAGGTCCAGCCCGCCAATGCCGGCGCGGCCTTCTGGCGGCGTGACCCAGCTCATCAGATAATAAGACAGATCGGCAATCGGGTCGCCCAGTGTTGATAGCTCCCAATCGAGCAGTGCGATGACATGATTTTGATCTTTATGAAAAATCATATTGTCGATGCGGTAATCGCCATGCACAATGCTGTTGCCGCGCTGCTCCGGCACGCTGGTGGCCAGCCATTCCATCATCCGGTCCATTTTCTCAATCGTGCCGGTTTCTGATAGGCGATATTGCTTGGTCCAGCGGTCAATTTGCCGCGCGCAATAATTGCCCGGCTTGCCATGGCTGCCCAGACCAATGGCCTCGGCATCAAAGCTGTGAAGCTGCGCTAATGTGTCGGTCATCGCGGTATAGAGGCCATGCCGGTCGGCAGGGCTGTGATCGGGCAGGGTGCCATTCCATAGGCTGCGCCCATCGGCCATACCCATGATGAAGAACATGGAACCGATAACCGCATCATCCTCACAAAGGCCATAGGGTTTGGGTACGGGAAAGCCTTGCGGATGCAATGCCGCCATCACCCGATATTCACGGTCGACCGCATGCGCAGAGGGCAGCAATTTGCCAAAGGGTTTGCGGCGCAAAACATAGCTGCGTTCCGCCGTGTCAACACGGTAAGTGGGGTTGGACTGGCCGCCCTTGAATTTGCGTAAGGAGAGCGGGCCGGCAAAGCCCTCAACATTATCCTGCATCCATGCGGTCAGGCTGGCTTCGTCAAGCTGGTCTGCCTCTGGCACATCCATTGTGCCGGTCATTGTCGATTGTGCGTCTTGTGTCATATAGTGCGTGTCCTCTTGGTTCAGGGGCGCAAAAGCTGGAATATTTTAATCGTCAAAAGTGATGATAGTGCGCAGATGTTCGCCGCTGCGCAAAGTATCAAGCCCCTGATTTATGTGTGAAAATGGCAGATGCTCATTGATGAGCATATCAAGCTGCAATCGGCCTTTAAGATAGAAATCAACCAATCGCGGAACGGTTATGGGAAAGGGGGAGGAGCCAAGAAACGAGCCTTTTAGCGTCTTACCCTGAATGAAAGACGGGCCGGGAATAGTGATAGGGTCATCAGGCGGCACCAGGCCCAATATGGTGGCCACGCCGCCGCGCCGTGTAATTGCCCAAGCCAGCGCCACCGTCTGCGCTTTGCCAACCGCCTCAATAACTTTATGCAAGCCGCCTTTTGTGTGCTCTATAATATGGTCCGCCAGATCAGGCTGAAGCGCATCATAAACCTGTGTCGCACCCATTTTTAGCGCCAGATCGCGTTTTGCCGCAACCGGGTCAATGGCGATAATGTCGCCCGCACCCGCAATTGCCGCTGCGTTAATCGCGGCCAGCCCAATGCCGCCACAGCCGATTATGGCGATGCTTTCGCCGGGCATAATCGCGCTATCGCTAAATACTGCGCCTGCGCCGGTTATCACTGCGCAGCCCATTAAGGCCGCACGGTCCAGAGATATATCACGGCTTACCGCAACGCAGCTACTTTCATGCACCAGCATTTGCTGCGCAAAGGCGGAGAGGTTCAGGAATTGGTTGACGGGGTGATGGTCAGCGCGCGCAATTCTGGGTGCATCCTGCTCACCGCGTTTGGTGTCTGGCGATTGGCACAATGTAATTTTGCCCATATTGCAATGTTCACAATGCCCACAATAGGCGCCCAGCACAGTAACAACATGGTCGCCGGGTTTCAGCCGCGTGACTTCGCTGCCCACTTTTTCGACTATACCCGCTGCCTCATGCCCGGGAATAAAGGGCATGGGGAAGGGGAAATTGCCATCTATAAAATGCAGATCACTATGACACAGGCCGACCGCTTTTGTACGGATCAGCACCTCATGCGCTTTGGGATTGTCGAGAGCGATCTCAACAAATTCCAAAGGCATTTTGGGGGCCGTGCAAAGAGCGGCTTTCATATGCTGTCTCGCCGATTAGCGGGTGGCGCCAACATCACCGGAGGATAGGCTTTTCGCCTCGGCATCGCGGTCACGATATTTGCCAAATTCGATGCGCGAAATGGCGCGGGCATGCACTTCATCCGGGCCATCGGCCAAGCGCAATGTGCGCTGTCCGGCATAGGCTGCGGCTAGGCCGAAATCTTCCGAAACGCCGCCGCCGCCATGGGCCTGAATAGCGTCATCAAGGATTTTCAGCGCCATATTGGGGGCCTGAACCTTAATCATCGCAATCTCTGCCATCGCCGCTTTATTGCCGACTTTGTCCATCATATCAGCGGCTTTTAGACAGAGCAGGCGCGTCATCTCAATATCGATGCGCGCACGGGCAATGCGCTCTTCCCACACGCTATGTTCGGCAATGCGTTTGCCAAAGGCGACACGGGTGTTGAGGCGCTTAACCATTTTCTCCAGCGCCTCTTCGGCTGTTCCAATGGTGCGCATACAATGGTGGATTCGGCCCGGGCCAAGGCGGCCCTGCGCAATCTCAAAACCGCGCCCTTCACCCAGCAGCATATTGCTCGCTGGAACACGTACATTGTCCAGTTCAATCTCCATATGGCCATGCGGCGCATCATCATAGCCAAAGACCGGCAAATGACGCAGGATTTTGACGCCCGGCGCATCCAGCGGCATCAGCACCATGCTTTGTTGTTTATGGCGGCTGGCTTCAAAATCCGTCTTGCCCATCACAATCGCGATTTTGCAGCGCGGATCACCTGCGCCCGATGACCACCATTTGCGGCCATTGATAACATATTCATCACCTTCACGCTTAATCGAGGTTTCGATATTGGTGGCATCAGATGATGCAACGCGCGGTTCGGTCATCAAAAATGCAGAACGGATTTCACCATTCATCAGCGGGCGCAGATATTGCTCTTTCTGCTCCAGCGTGCCGTAACGGTGAAACACCTCCATATTGCCGGTATCAGGCGCAGAGCAGTTAAACACTTCAGAGGCAAAAACCACGCGGCCCATTTCTTCGGCGCACAGGGCATATTCCAAATTGGTGAGGCCCGGCCCTTCAAATTCAAAACTGTCATCAACATGGGTTAAATTGGGATTGGCAGGCGGCATGAACAAATTCCATATGCCTGCATCTTTGGCACGCTTTTTCTCTTCCTCGATTGTCTGCAAAACCTTCCAGCGATCACCGCTGGCCTGTTCATTTTTATAATCGTCAACCCGCGGGAAAACATTGCTTTCCATAAAGCTGCGCACGCGGTCGCGCCAATATTGCTGGCGCTCTGTCAAATCAAAATTCATGGGCATCCTGTCCTTTCAAAATTTTTTGTTTCGCTAACATGGCTGCATGCCCGTGTCAGTTATTAACTTGCCTCTTTTGCGATAGAAAATGCTGTTGGCGGGGCTTTGGTTTGCGCAGGATAACGGATGGTCAACCGTGAAAAAGCCAATGCGGTTAACAATGCTATTATTGTGGTGATGGTGACATAATAAAGATTGAGATTGGCCACAATATCAGGGGCCACCGTGCCGCTTTGCGCGCCATCAGGCAGGCCGACAATAGCAATGATGCTGCTGGCCAAAAACAACCCTATGCCGCCCACCAATTTCTGCATAAAAAACATGCCAGCGGAAAACAGGCCTTCGGATTTTTTGCCGGTATCTTCTTGATACATGTCCGAAATATCGGCCATCATAGACATCGCCAATATGATGGCAGATATGCCAAAGCCTGTCCCCGCCACCAAAAATGAAAACAGCATGGGCATCATCAATGTGCTGTCATTATCTGGGAAAATGCCGAGCAAGCGGCTCCAATAAGGCAGGCTGCCAAAGGCCAGGCTGATAAGCATGAACAGCGCAGCGGCGTGCGGCTTGCCCAGTTTTTTAGAGACAGGGCCAACGCTCACAAAGGCGATAACAACGCCAAAAAACAAGCAGAGCGAGTAGATGAAAAACGCCACCTGATCTAGCTCCCAAATATGGCGGAAGAGATAGAGGGTAAGCGCAAAGATGATACCTTGATTGGTATAGGCAAAAAAGCTGACCAGCAGCAATCTGGCAAAAGGCGGATAGGTGAAGGATTTTATAATCTCGCCAAAACCACCATTTTTATCTGCCGCGCTGCCTTTATCATGATAAGCGGACACTATGGGTTTGTGCGTCTTGAAAGCGGCTACCAGCACAGATATTAGCATGACCAAAGCGCCCAATATGGCATATTGTGAATAGCCCGCCGGATTAAGCTGGCCATCTGTATATTGCGCCGTGGGGCTTAAAAATATGGCAAAGGCCAGCGCCATCATGACAAGGCCGCCGCCCCAGCCAAAGAGAAAACGAAAGCGCATAATATTGGTGCGCTCATGCGGGTCACTGGTCAGCTCTGGCATCATAGCTAGCGAGGGCACTTCATAGGATGACATGCTGACGCGCACAAAAATGGCGACAGTCAGCACATAGAAAAACGCTGCGCCATTGCTCATTTCCGGCGGGTGCCAGAGCATCAGCCATGATATGGTTATCGGCAATGCTGCTGCATAAAGCCAGGGATGGCGTTTGCCTATGCGGGTGCGGGTGGAATCGGAAAGCTGCCCCACAATCGGGTCATAAAGCGCATCGGCAAGCAGCGCGATTAGCAGCGCCGCGCCGACAAGAGAGGCATCCAAACCAACGACCTGATTATAATAAAATAGCAGAAAGACAGCAAAGCCATTATCTTTAATGCCATAGGCCACGGACCCGAATCCATAGCCCAGCTTTATAGAAAGCGGCACTTTTACAGGAGGCGGCATATTAGGCGCCAAAGGCTTCTCTCCCCCGCTATTTTACATAGCGTTTTGTCTGGTATTTTTGCGCAGATCATTATGATTCTTGGATGTCAGCATATGCCGTGCGCTTTTTACGTCAAGCATTGTACGCTTGCCGCTACGGCACGCTAGGCCGCATAAGCATTAGGGGCAAGATGGCCAAATTTTGCGCATATGCGGGCTTGCGATAGCCCCGCCAAACGCGTATTTAATCATGTGATTAAAGATAAGGCGCAATTTATAAGCGCCTATCGCCTGTTAAACGCCCTTAGAGAGGATATAGATCATGACAGATTTGGAAACCTTCCGCAGCGA
>CAZAHS010000090.1:0-8720 GCA_964484855.1 uncultured Sphingomonadaceae bacterium
ACCCGCCCGCTATCGACATAGCGCCGCGCGCGCTCCAGCCGCTGATTGGGCGCAGGCGACGGCGTGTCTTCACGGCGCAGCACAAAAACCTCGCCAAATTCCCGCTGTGTACGCGTCCACCAATTTTCTGCTGGGTCTTGGCCCAGAGAATCGGCTGATAGCTCTTCCAGACCAGAGCGCAACTGGTCCATGGTGACCGGCTTTTTGCTGGCGGCAATGATTGTCGAAACGGCATTGGGCTGGGCCTGTCCAAAACGCAATTTTAGCTGTTCCTCTATATAGCCGAGCGGCGAACCACGCTCCAAAGCGCGGCGCGCGGCAAAGGCAATGAGCAGGCCCTCGGCCCGCCCTGCATTGCCAGAAGCAGCCTGTGCCTGCACATTGATGCGCGACAACCGGTTTTCCAGCTCCGCAACGCGGCGGGACAAAGCGGCCTCTAAGGATGAGTCGCTAATAATCTGTTCCGTCAATTCCAGCTTTTGCGGCGCAACCGAGCCATCAGCCAAAATCCGCTCATCCAGCGCTTTAACCGAAGCCGGAATATTCTCCGCAGGTGCAGCCGTTTTGGCTTTCGCCTGCGCATTGTCCGCGCCCATAAGGTTAAAACGCGATATCGCCCAACCCGTCGCGATGCAGCCGCCAATAAAGGCGATCAGCAATATGATGATAAGGCTACGTGTGCTCATATCGGACTTTTTGCCGGCGGAAATTGGCTGATAATCACTGCTCATATTTGCATGCTACTCTATTTATCTTTTTTATCGCAAAACTTTTCTGCCAGTTTCAACATATCATGGTCAGATGGCATGGGCGCAATCGCTATTTTGCCCCATGACAGGCTGGCTTTGGCCGCTGCCCGCGCGCTAATGGCGATAATGATATGCTGGTTCACCAGATAAGAGCCATCATCCGCGCAGCGCATAATCACCTTTTCCAATTGCGCCATGGCGCGGGCGGAATGCACCAATATAATTGCGGGCTGCAAAAAATATTGCATTTGCGCAGCAGTCCAATCAACCGCGCATGATTCGTAATTTATGGCGGTTATAATGCTGATATGCGGCGGGCTGGGCAATGCTGTGTGCTGTTTGCCGCATAGCCTTAAAGGCTGCTGCCAACCCTCATCAACAAGTCGGCTTAGCGCTTCGGGCAAATCGCTGCTGCCTGAAAAACGCACATCCAGACCAGCCTGATGCGCGGCTTTTGCAGTGGCGTTGCCCACCGCATAACAGGGCAAGGCGCGCAGCCTTTCCAGCTTATCGCCTGCATGGCGCACAGCATTGGCGCTGCCGAGTAACAGGCTATCGGCACTGTCTGGAAAAGCCCAATCCCTTGCCTCTATGGCAAATAAAGGCGCCTGTACTGCCTGCATATTGCGCGCTTTAACTCGGCTAGCGGTTTGCGCCGCACCGGGCTGCGGGCGCAATATGATGACAGGCCGCGTCATGAGAATATATCACAGCGCCCTGGCATATCAGGCAGGTGCGTCAAATAACCGGCTAATCGTGTCAGGCGCATCGGCAAGCATTGCCTTGGCAAAAGCTGTAACAGCCGCTTTATCGCCAATAGTGATGGTGATATCGCGGCGCAGGCACTCTGCGCCATCTTCGCTATATAATGCCGTATCAAGATGCAGATTGCCGCCATCCAGCACGGCATAGGCCGCAACAGCGCTGTGGCAATTGCCGCCCAAAGCCTCCAAAAACTGCCGCTCGGCCATTAGGCAATGCCATGCGGCATCATCATTAATGCCGCGCAGCAGGGCCTGCATGGCTGTATCATCGGCGCGCGCCTCTATGCCGACCACGCCCTGCGATGCAGCAGGCAGCCATGTTGCAAGGTCCAGCGGCGTGCCATTAACGCTCTCGCCCAAACGGTCCAACCCTGCCTTGGCCAGCAAGGTCACATCCGCCACGCCATCGGCCAGCTTTTGCAGCCGTGTGGCAACATTGCCGCGAAACAGCACGACCGACATATCAGGGCGCACATTCAGCATCTGCGCGCCGCGCCGCGGTGAGCTGGTGCCCAATGTCGCGCCTTGCGCTATATCGTCCAGACTTTCAGCACCGACCAGCATATCGCGGGCATCAGCGCGCGGCAGAACCGCCGCCAGCATAAATTGCGGTGGGCGCAGCGTTTCCACATCCTTCATTGAATGCACGGCAAAATCTATGCTGCCCTCACCCAATGACATATCCAGCTCACGCGTCCATAAGGCTTTGCCGCCCACTTCGCGCAAGGCCCGGTCAGTTATCTTGTCGCCGCTGGCCTTAACTGCATCAATTTCTATCTGCGTTTCATCCAGCCCATAGGCGGCGCACAGGGCGGTGCGAGTGGCATAAGCTTGCGCCATGGCAAGCGGTGAACCGCGTGTGCCTAATCGAATGGGACGGGTCGCCAGCAAATCGGCAATGGCGGGCGGTAATGTCTTTTGTGTATCTTGGGTCATTATTCTTGGTGCTAGCGTGCAATCTGTCTAAAGAAAAGTGCTATGACATTGGTATTGGGTATAGAATCAAGCTGTGACGAAAGCGCAGCGGCCATAATCCGCAGCGACCGGACGATTGTGGCGCATCGGCTGGCCTCTCAGGATGAGGTGCATCGCCCCTTTGGCGGCGTAGTGCCAGAGATTGCCGCGCGCGCGCACATTGAAGTGCTGCCCGATATGATTGCCGGTGTGATGCGCGAAAGCGGGCTGGCGCTGGATGATATGGACGCCATTGCCGCAACCGCTGGCCCCGGCCTAATCGGCGGCGTTATGGTCGGTCTGGTGATGGCCAAATCATTGGCGATGGCGAGCAATAAGCCGCTTATTGCGGTCAATCATTTAGAAGGGCATGCCCTCTCCCCGCGCCTTGATGATGCTGATCTGGCCTTTCCCTATTTGCTGCTGCTGGTCTCTGGCGGGCATTGCCAGATTTTGCAGGTCAATGGCCCGGGCAAATATCAACGGCTGTCAACAACCATTGATGATGCGCTGGGTGAGGCTTTTGACAAGACCGCAAAATTGCTGGGGCTGGGCTATCCCGGCGGCCCCGCAGTGGAGAAATTGGCGCTATCCGGCGACCCGCTGGCCGTTCCCTTGCCGCGCCCATTATTGGGGTCAAAAGAACCGCATTTTTCCTTTGCAGGATTAAAAAGCGCAGTGCTGCGCGCCGTTGAAAGCGGCCAATATACGCCTGCCGATATTGCCGCATCTTTTCAGCACGCAGCAAGCGAATGCATCATTGACCGGTTGGGCTTTGCACTGCGCGCCCTGCCCGCAAATAGCGGCATCAAAAATTTGGTGATTGCTGGCGGTGTTGCAGCGAATCAGCATATTCGCGGAGCGCTTATCAGCTTTGCGCAGGCGCATGGTCTGGCCTTTTCCGCGCCCCCTATCTGGCTATGTACAGACAATGCCGCAATGATTGGCTGGGCGGGGGTTGAGCTTATTGGTGCTGGCCATCAGGGCGACCCGCTGGATTTCAAAGCGCGGCCCCGCTGGCCATTAGACAGCAACGCACCTGCCGCGCGCGGTGCGGGGGTGAAGGCATGAACGGCGCAGCCAGCCCTGCAAAAATCGGCGTTTTGGGTGCGGGCGCATGGGGCACTGCCCTGGCGCAGCTTATCGCGTCAAATGGTACGCCGGTCACATTATGGGCGCGCGAGGATGATGTCGCGGCGGCAATTAACGACCAGCAGCAAAACCCGCAATTTCTGCCCGATATAACGCTATCACCGCACATAAAGGCGGTTAGCGAACTGGCGGCATTGAATGATTGTGATGTGCTGCTGGCCGTGACACCTGCTCAGCATCTGGGCAGTGTTCTTGCTGGGTTGGATAGTGAAAAGCCGCGTGATCTTATTCTGTGCTGCAAAGGGATAGAGGCCAGCACGGGCCGCTTCATGCATCAGGTGGCCCGCGATACGCTGCCCGCTGCGCATATCGCTATATTGTCCGGCCCCACATTTGCGCATGAACTGGCCAAGGGGCAACCCGCTGCGGTGACGTTGGCCTGTGAAGACCGCGCGCAATGGACGCGGCTTTCCGCCCTTGTCGCGCGGCCGCATTTCCGGCCCTATTATTCCGATGACCTGACCGGCGCTGAAATTGGCGGGGCTGTTAAAAATGTGCTGGCCATTGCCTGCGGCGTTGCGGATGGTCTGGGGCTTGGCCAAAATGCGCGCGCCGCCTTAATCAGCCGGGGCTATGCCGAAATGGTGCGCTTTGGCGAGGCATGCGGCGCAGAAGCCGAAACACTGACCGGCCTTTGCGGACTGGGTGATTTGGTGCTGACCTGCTCCTCCACGGCATCGCGTAATTTTTCGCTGGGTGTCGCCTTAGGGCAGGGCCAGAATGCAGCGCAATTAATGGCGGACCGCGCAACCGTGGCAGAAGGCGCATATAGCGCGCCGGTGGTGCAGCGTCTGGCGCAGCAAAAACAGGTGCAAATGCCGCTGGTAGATGCGGTTTGTGCTCTGCTTTCAGGTGATTATGCGGCGCAGGATATTATTACTGCCTTATTGTCCAGACCATTACAGGCTGAATGAGGTTTTGGGGCAAGGCCTATTAAATTCTGCGCGTCTCATCCCGCGCTCTTCGCTTGGCTCTTCCCTTTATGGTGCAAATGACATAGGTCCAAAGACGAGATAAGGGATAGCAGCATGAAAGGGACGGCTTGACCGACACCGCCAATACGGCTCCGGATAACAGCAAAACGCCCGATGATGGCGAAGATATTTCGCAGATCGCCAAAGGTGGCCGGACGAATTTCTTCGGTTTTCTGCTGCGTCTTGCTGCGCGTCTGCCCTTTTTGTTTATTGCCGGGCGCTATTATGGGCCAGAGGCTCTGGGCCGCTTTGCCTATGCCATTTTAATCGTTGAACTGGCGTCACAGCTTGCCACTTTGGGTCTGCGGCGCGGGCTTGCCGAACAATTAAGCCGCACAAAAAGACCGCATGTCCATGTGGTTTTTGATGGCCTGCTGGTCAGTGCGCTGGCCGCTGCTATAATGGCCGCTGCATTGATTGCCCTGCCGCAAATCATGTTCCCCAACAGCCAGATTAACAGCCTTGACCGCTGGTTGCCGCTGGCCATTTTCTGCGTTGCGGGTTCTGATGTCTCTCTGGCGGCGCTGGCTTACCGTTATGATATTGCATCAACGGTGCGCGCGCGTGCTGTTATTGAGCCATGGACGCTTAGCATCGGCGCGGGCGTGCTGTATTTCTATTCGACGCGCGATGGCCTGCTCATCGCTTATGCCATGTCAACACTGGCTGCGCTTACCGCATCACTTATCGCGCTTATCCGCAGCTATGGCCTGCCAAAAGGGTGGCGCCCTCGCCCCTTGGCTCTGGTTGATCTGGCGCGGCAAAATATCCCTCTGGCTGCTGCTGATGCGGCAGAATGGGGCAGCCGCCGCCTCGACCTTGCCATATTGGGCATGTTTGCCTCTCCGGCCATTGTTGGCGTTTATTATGTCGCGCAGCAAATCGCCAGTCTGCCGCAAAAGCTGAAGACCAGTTTTGACCCTATATTAGGGCCGGTTATCACACGCAATTTGGCAGAGGGTAAGCTAAAGGAAATTGCCCGTCAGGTTAGCCAAGTGGGCTTCTGGATTATCGCGGCACAAGCCGGTGTAGCGCTGGCGCTGGCCATTCCCGGTGAAGCGGTAATGGGCCTGATCGGGCCGCAATATGTTGGCGGAACCGGCGCAATGGCGCTGCTGCTCACTGCCGAGGTTATCGCCGCCACAGCGGTGGTTAGCGAATCCGTGCTGGTCTATGTTGCGCGGCACCGCAATTTGCTGCTCTCACTCACCATGTTGGCCGTGCAAGCCGTGCTCAGCATAATCTTTATCTATCTGTTCCGCCATTTTGGTTATGGCCCGCTATTCCAAGCAGCCGGTGTGGCGCTCGCTTTGTGTTTCTCGCTCGCCTTTGCATCAGTTACAAAGGCGATATTGCTCTCCAAATTGCTGGGCGCAGTGATTAATGGCTGGCGCTGGGCGCTGTTCTGGGCCTTGGCCGCAGCGGTTCCCATTGGCTGGGCAGCGACCGAGTTTCTACCCGAATGGGCAGAGCTGGCCTTTGGCATCCCTGCAATATTGGGCGTTTACGGGCTGGTCATCTGGCATCGCGGTTTCGGTGAGGATGACCGCGCATTGTTCCGCAAACAGCAAAGCCCATCAGCAGAATAAACGCGGGTTAGGGCCTAGCCCAGACACTAGCCCAGACGCTGCGCAATAAGCGGCGGCAGGTCGCGGGTCACACGCGGGCCGATATGGGTAATAATCTCACCCGCAGCGACCGCGCCGATGGTCAGCGATGTTTCCAGTGATTTGCCCTGTGCCTGTCCGGCCAGAAAGCCAGCCGCAAACAAATCGCCTGCGCCCGTGGTATCCACCACTTCACTAACCGGTTCGGCAGAGACTTCTGCGCGCTGGCCATCAGCAATAGCTACCGCGCCATGTTCGCCGCGCGTTACCACCAATGTCTGCACCTTGGCAGCAATAGCGGCCAGTGCGGCCTCAAAATCATCCAATTGCGTTAGCGATAATATCTCCACCTCATTGGCGAATAATATATCAATTTTGCCATCGTCAATCAGCCCTTGCAGGCCATCGCGGTGCCGCTCAATCACAAAAGCATCAGACATGGTAAGCGCCACACGGTTGCCTGCATCACGGGCAATTTCAATCGCTTTTTGCATGGCGGCGCGGGGCTCTTCCGGATCCCATAAATAGCCTTCCAGATACAGAATATCGCTGCGGCGGATCATATCCTCATCAATCGCAGCGGGCGGCAGATATTGCGCTGCGCCCAAAAAGGTGTTCATTGTGCGCTGGCCATCCTGCGTCACCAATATCAGGCAGCGCGCGGTTGGCGGCTCTTCACTGCGCGGCGCAACATTAAAATCAACGCCGGCGGCGCGAATATCATGCGCGAAAATCTGGCCCAATTGATCGTCCGCAACCTGGCCGATAAAGGCGCATTTGGTGCCGATATTGGCCATGGCGGCCAGCGTATTGGCCGCTGAACCGCCGCTGACTTCCTGCGCCTGACCCATGGCATCATATATGCCCGTTGCTTGCCCTGCATCAATGAGCTGCATGCTGCCTTTGGCCATGCCATGCGTGTCCAGAAACGGCTCGTCACAGCGCGCAATCACGTCCACAATGGCGTTGCCAATGGCGATAACGTCATAACGCTCTGTTGCATTTGCATTAGTCTCTGCTGGGCTGGTCATAAAATGTCGCTTTCTGTCCGGCCCATATGGCCGTTAATAGGATGATGCGCCTCTATCTGAGCACTGCGTATGGTTCAAGCAGCAATTGGCCGAAAGCTCTGCCTATTTGATCGTCGCTGCGCCGCCATAGCCTTGACCCGCCAAGGTGTCTTGATGCACTATAACACTATGATTGAAGCATTTACCAGATCATTGGGCCAGTTGACAGACCGCGCCATACTGAAAATATTGGCCAAGTCCGCATTGGTGACGGGGTTGTTCTTTCTCGGCCTGTTTTTTGTTTTCTGGTGGGTGGTTGACTGGATAACCGACGTGCTGATGCAGGGCGCGGCCATGATTTTCGGCACCAATGCCCAGCTTCTCCCTTATGAAAGCGCGGCGGATACGATTTTGGCCATTGCGCTGGGCCTGCTTGCCAGTTGGCTCTGGTTTCGCGCCATTGCCGCTGCACTCATCCCTGTTTTCGGCGATGATGTGGTGCACGCGGTTGAGGCGCGGCATTATCCGCATGCGCTGGTGCGTGCGCATGAAATTGGCTTTGGTCACGGGGTTATGCTGGGCCTGAAAAGTCTTGGCCGCACATTGGGCATCAACCTGCTCATGCTACCGCTTTACATTGCGCTGGCCTTTACCGGCATCGGCCTGCCCATATTGCTGGTCGCAGTGAATGCAGTGCTGATCGGGCGGGATTTTGAGGATATGATGATGGCCCGCCATGGTGAAGCCTTTGGCCTGCATAGCGGTGATGCTGTGCTTTATCCCGCCGGAACCCGCTTCATGCTGGGGCTGGTCACAGCCATTATTCTTACCATTCCTCTTGTCAATTTTCTGGGTATGATTATCGGTACCGCTATGGCCACACATTTGGCGCATGGCCGCATTGTGCAGGCCCATGTAAAAAGCCAAGCGGCGGCAAAGGCCCGGCTCATCAAAGACAGAGCCTGATATAGCAATTAAGGGGAAGCATATTGGTCAAGATAAGGATTAAACCTGTTCTGGCGCTCGCCATATTGGCAGCCATGGCCAGTGGCTGTACGGCAACCAGTGCCGGACCAACAAGCACAGCCAGCAGCTTGCCGCCCCCGTCATCCGCTTCTTTTGATACGCGCGGGCTGGAAACCATATTGAACAAACGTGATGATGAGCTGGTGGCTTTATTCGGTGTGCCGCGCCTTGATATTATTGAGGGGCAAGCGCGCAAATTACAATTTGCCAATGACCGCTGCGCGCTGGATATCTATCTCTATCCACCGCAAAATAATGCCGGAGCAGAACGGCGCAGCAATTACGCAGAGGCGCGCGATCGCGATGGCAATAATGCCGACCCCCGTGCCTGCATCACCCTGCTGCGCATGTAATTAACGCTGAAGCAGCAAAGCGATAGGGCAGATATAAAGCCCTCTTCTCTTAGAGGAGAGGGGGAACTGCACTCAAATACCTCCCCAGATATGGGGAGGGGGACCGCGCGAAGCGTGGTGGTGGGGTCTGG
>CAZAHS010000091.1:0-8714 GCA_964484855.1 uncultured Sphingomonadaceae bacterium
ATCAGCTTTTTTGGCGATGATATTGAGGAAATTGTCGAATTTGACCCGCTGACCGGACGGCCCGGCGCAACACTGGAAAAGGTGCGCGTCTTTGCCAATTCGCATTATGTCACCCCCGGCCCCACCATGAAACAGGCCGCCGATGCGATTAAGTTTGAGCTGACAGAGCGTTTGAAAGAGCTGGAAGTCGAAGGCAAATTGCTGGAGGCGCAGCGGCTGGAGCAGCGCACCCATTTTGATCTGGAGATGATTGCCGCGACGGGAAGCTGTAACGGGATTGAGAATTATAGCCGCTTTTTAACGGGCCGCCTGCCCGGCGAGCCGCCGCCGACATTATTTGAATATCTGCCCGATAATGCCCTGCTGTTTGTTGATGAAAGCCACCAGACCGTGCCGCAAATCGGCGCCATGTCAAAAGGCGATCACCGCCGCAAAATCACATTGGCCGAATATGGCTTTCGCTTGCCCAGCTGTATCGATAACCGGCCCCTGCGCTTTAATGAATGGGACGCGATGCGCCCGCAAACAATCAGCGTTTCCGCCACCCCCGGCAAGTGGGAGATGGAACAGACCAGCGGCGTTTTTGCCGAGCAGGTTATCCGCCCGACCGGCCTGATCGACCCGCCGGTTGAGATTAAACCGGTTGAGGAACAGGTGGATGATTGCATCAATGAATGCCGCAAAACCGCCGAAAAAGGCTATCGCACTCTGGTCACCACCCTGACCAAAAGAATGGCGGAAGACCTAACCGAATTTATGCATGAGGCTGGGCTAAAGGTGCGCTATATGCACAGCGATGTCGAGACTCTGGAGCGCATTGAGCTGATCCGCGATTTGCGGCTGGGCGTTTATGATGTGCTGGTCGGCATCAACCTGCTGCGCGAGGGGCTGGATATTCCCGAATGCGGTTTGGTGTGCATTTTGGATGCTGATAAAGAAGGGTTTTTGCGCTCCGAAACCTCTTTGGTGCAGACCATTGGCCGCGCCGCGCGCAATGTGGAGGGCCGCGTTATCCTCTATGCCGACCGCATGACCGGCAGCATGGAGCGCGCGCTAAATGAAACCGACCGCCGCCGCGAAAAACAAATTGCCTATAACACATTGCACGGCATCACGCCCAAAACGATTATCAAAAATATCGGCGATATTGTCGGCGATGCCGCGCGGCGCGATGGCACAGCGGTTGACAGCGATGATAAGGATGGCGGGGAGCAGCGCAATCTGGTCGGCCATAATCTGCGCAGCTATATTGAAGATCTGGAAAAACAAATGCGCGACGCCGCGGCCGATCTGGAATTTGAGAAAGCGGGCAAGCTGCGCGATGAAATCCGCAAGCTGGAAGCGGACGAGCTGGGCATCCCCGATGCCGATAGAGTGGCATCGCCTAAGGGACGGGCGACCGAAGGCAAGCCGGGGACAAGGAAGATGCGTTACGGGCGGACACAGCGTAAGAGGTAAAAAATTCGAAGATTGACATTCTTCCATATGGAAGATAGCTTCTTCGATATGGAAGATAATGAAAAAGCAAGTAGAGCAGAATCGCTCCCTTTCAGCAGACGCAATATGGCTGACGTACTACAAATCCCTCACTCAAGATTAAATAACTGGTTGGATAAAAATAAGCTCTGGCAAACGCTTAACGGTCCAAAGCTAAATAGGTATTACACCCTACGAGAAGTATTCGATTTGGGCGGATTTTCTGCAATGCGCCTTGCTAAAATTCCTGAAAGCCATTGCGCTAGCTACATATATAACTTTGGTTTCATACGCAGTTTTTGGCTCTCTCCACAAGAGACGCGATTTAATTTTCGAACTGACGGCTGGTCACTCGGTTCGTATGATCCGAATGCGCTATTATCGATTACAATAAATGTTCGTACTCTTGGCGAGAATATTTTCTGCAGAATTGCAGAGCTCAGCTCAACACAATCTAAAGAGTGGCCGGAGGATACATTTGAGTATTTCCGTGCCCTATATTCTCGAGCTGTAGAACTTGATCGCGTCTCTCAAAAGTCAGCACCTCTATTCGACGCAGCAACTACTGCAAAAGTCACGTTATGACAAATCCATCTTTTGACAAATCGCCAGCTGTCTTCTATATAGGACAAAGTTATGAAGTTCGTGTTACTGAAACCTTTTCAGATTGGCTCAATGACCTTCGCGATCAGCAAGCTGTAGGTCGCATGGTTGGCCAATTTCGCAAGATCGGTGACGGGAATTTCGGCAACGCGAAATCAGTGGGCGATGGCGTTCATGAATTGCGGATGAAATTTGGCCCGGGCTATAGAGTCTATTTCATCAACCGTAATAATCGCCTGATCTTGCTGCTTTGCGGCGGTGATAAATCGAGCCAGTCGCGCGATATCGCGCTGGCGAAGAGCATGGCGAAGGACGATCTAGATGGCACTGAAAACAAAAGTGTTTGATCCGGCGGAATATCTCAAGACAGAGGAGGCCATTATTGCCTATCTCGACGAGTCTATGCGCGATAATGACCCTGCGCATATTGCGCGCGCTTTGGGCGATGTTGCTCGCTCTGAAGGTATGACAGAGATTTCCAAACGCACCGGCCTTGGCCGCCAAGCGCTTTACAAGGCGCTTTCTGAGCAAGGCAACCCGACGCTGGAGACCGTTACCGCGATCATTCAATCGCTTGGCCTGCGCCTCAGCGTGGAGCGTGCGGCCTAAACCCTAAACGCACACCCCATTATAATAGCTGATAGCTTCTTCGATCTTCTTATATTTTTTGGCCAGTTTCTTGGTGGTTTTGGCGTCTGCGGCGGGGCAGGTGGCGAAGAGGTTTTGCATCACACCGCGATAATTGTCTTTGGTGATGGCGGTTAAACTGTCGGTGCTTTCATTATAGAGCAGATATTCCTTTTCGGTAATCTCTATCGAGCCAAGCGCCTCGCCAAGGGCGCGGCCTGCGCTGGTGCCTTGGGTCAGGCTTTCGCCAACCGTGCGGCCATCTTTTAGCGCATCAATAACCCCTTGCCGGCCAAGTGCGCCCGATAGGCTGCCAATCGTTCCGGCAGGCAGAAAGTCCGATAATGGCCGCGATGTGCCCGCCGCCGGATTATAGGAAAGCCGCATAGGGCCGGAAACCAGCCGCTGCAAATAGGCGCCATCATAGGGGTCAAAAACCCGCTCCCCCTTTTTGCGCTGCTGCGTTATCAGGGCGGCATCATCTTCGCCGATATAAATGGCATCCGCCTCACCCGTGGGGATGACTAGGGCAATACGCTTCACAAAATTCCAGTCCGCCGCGCGGTTTAATATCGCAACGCGGCCATCTAGCTTTGTGCCATCGCGCAGCACAACCTCGCCATCATAAAATTTTGCCATGCCCCAAATGCCGGGGTCATAGCTAAATTGCCCCGTTTTTTTGCTGGAACAGACACCGGCAAAGACACAGCGTGTCTTACCAATTTTCTCGGCATCATCTGGCACGCCGATAACGGTAACCTTTTGCTTGGTAAGGCCGTGCGCGGGTGCAGATACTAAAATCCCCGCCGCCATAGCCAGCAATAAAGCGGCAAAAATCGCGGTTACACCAACCGCGAAATTCGGCGCAATTGGCTTATTTTTGTCGGCGATATTATTAAAATATGTGGCATGGCCCATGATGCAGTTCCCTCTTTGCGTAATGGCAAAACCCTAAAAGGGCATTCTAGGGCCAATATGCGCCTTTGCAATGAAAGAAATACCGATAACGCTAAAGGGCTATTTATTATCCTCTGCGGCATCTTCAATAGCGTCTCCAGCAGATTCCAGATCGCGGCCTATACCGCTTATCGTGTTACAGGCGGAGAGCATCAACAGGCTGATGATCGCGGCACCAAAAATTGAGATATTGCGCATGAAAATGCTCCTCTTCATCTTAAAACCAATCCGTCTTATATATCCGCCCCTGCTTTGCAAAAATATGAATGTGCGGCATGATGCTGGTCTTTTCATACAGCATGATGCATAAAGACAATATGCAAGATAACGCCAGCAACATGACATTCGGGCAATATTTACGCTGCCGTACCACCGTGGTTCGCGCAATGAAAATCAGCGCGATAGTCGGCACAATATTGACCGCCATTAACCAGGGTGATGTCATCCTGGCGGGCGGGTGGCCGCCTTATTGGAAGCTGATCCTGACCTATATTGTGCCTTATAGCGTATCATCTTATTCGACGGCGGCATTGCTGTTTGACCAACAAAAGAAACTGGCACTCACGGATTCAAAATCACATGCTTAGTAAAACGCTCTAGCTGGCCGCATATTTGACGGAACAGCCATAGGGGCGGCTGCGCTTTACAGAGACGGCTTTGCCTGTCTTAATCTCGTTCAAGGCTGCGGTTACATGGTTGCGCGCTTTTTTAATGTCGGCGGTTTTGGCTGAGGGGATGCTGTCAATGCCGCCCTGATAAACCAGCACGCCTGCTGCATTGATGATATACATATGCGGCGTGGTGCGCGCGGCATAAAGTTTGCCCACTTTGCCATTGCGGTCAAACAGATAATGGCTGAAATTCGCCTTTTGCGCTTTTTTCATGGCGGCGGCCTGTTTGCCGCTAATATAACCCTGCTTGCCTTTGGCGCCGGAATTGATGGTCAGCCAGACAACACCCTGTTTGCGCGCGGCGGCCTGTGTGCGCTGCATATTGCCGCTATCATAATGTTTCTGCACAAAGGGGCAGCCCGGATTATGCCATTCCAGAACCACCGTTTTGCCGCGAAATTGGTTAAGCGAAACCCGCTTGCCATAGGCATTGGTGAGCGTAAAATTGCTGGCTTGCTGGCCCGTTTTCTGCGCCGCAATGCTGGGCGCGGAAAGTGTAGTGGCGGTAGCGGCAACTGCGCCCAATGCCAGGGCAATAGCGAATTTACGGCTCATATTTCTTCCCTAAATCTATGCTTTACGATACCAAAGCGGTGAGCATTTCTACGGTCAATACCTGCGGTAGAATATGGGGTTCAGCGCCTGGCTCATAATAAACATAAAGCGGCACACCAGACCGGCCATGTTCTTCCAAATAGCGGGTAATCTCTGCATCTTGGCGCGTCCAATCGCCTTTTAATACGGCAACTTCTGCGGCTTTAAAAACCTCTGCTGTGGCCGTGCGCTGCACCGCCGCTGCCTCATTCGCCTTACATGTAATGCACCAATCAGCCGTAAAATAGGCAAAGACTGGGCGGCCCTCTGCGCGCAAATCGGCCAACCTGCCTTCAGAAAAAGGCATGCTGGGCAATGTCTCATCAGATGCGACTTGCTGTTCCTTATCTGATGCAGCGCCCAGCGGCAGCAGCAATAAAGCAGCAATGGCAACAGCAAAACCAGGCGCCAAAGGAAGCCAATTGCGTGATGCGCCGCCATTTTGGCGAATACCATACCACCAGAGGAACAGACCAAAGCTAAGCGTCGCGGCCAAAGCCAGCAACAGGCCATCATTGCCGATTTGCTGGCCCAATAGCCAGATCAGCGCCAATAGGGAGAAAAACATCGGAATAGACATAATCCTGCGGAATGTGTCCATCCACGGGCCAGGGCGCGGCATCATCTTGCGCAGCACAGGCACAAAGCCAAGCAACAGGAACGGCAGGGCCAGACCCAGACCAAGCCCGGCGAAAACAAGCAAGCCAGCGGCAGGCGGCAATAATATTGCAGCGCCAATGGCACCGGCCATAAAGGGCGCGCTGCACGGCGTTGCCACTAAAGCGGCCAAAGCGCCTGTCCAAAACGCACCTTGCGCCCCGCCTTTGCCGGCCAGATCATTACCGACTGATATGGTACCAAATTCAAACAGACCAGCCAGATTGAGCGAGATAGCCGTAAAAAGGATCAGCAGCACGAAGATGATACGCGGGTCCTGTAATTGAAAGCCCCAGCCGATTTGCGCGCCCAATGCCCGTAACCCCAACATCGCTCCGCCCAGCAACAGGCAGAATAATATAATGCCCGCAGTATAGGCCAGCGCATCGCGCCGTGCATCAGATGCTGCGCCGCCTGCTTTGGCAAGGCTGATAGCTTTCAGGCTAAGAATAGGGAAGACACAGGGGAAGATGTTAAGCAGCAATCCGCCCAGCAACGCGCCGCCAAAAGCATAGAAAAATGTTGTAACACTGCCCGCCGCCGTGGCGCCAGACGATGCACCGCCGCCACCATTTGCTACCACCGATGTGCCATCTGCAAAAGCCGCAAAAGACCCTTCGCCGGCATCTTTGGCAATCAGGCTAAGCCCCTGATGATCGCCAATGCGCAATACGCCCTGCATAATGCCATCACCCGCGCCATAAGCACCGGTTTCAATTATCAATACATCCTTGCCGCGCATCAGTTTTTGCGGGGCGCTATAATCAATAATTCCATCTGTTTCAGAGAAGAAATAGGCATCTTCCAGCTTTACGCTTTCCGGCAAGGGAATGCTGATACGGATTGTTTCGCCATTGACAGAATATTGCGCCTCATTGCCCAAAGGCGCAGGCATTCTGGCGCGCCAAAGGTTAAACTGGTCCTTAAGCGCGGCATTACCCGTTCCAACAGCACCCGTTTCTGGGCCTTGCGCTCCGGAACCGGCAGTCACAGACAAAGTAATTGTCTGGCTTTCTGGTACGCAAACCTCATCCGTGCAGGCCAGCCATTCCGCTTTTGCCGATAAGGGCAATATTGTGCCGGGCGCGATGCTGTCATCCAGCGTCAGCGGCAACAAAAGGGCATATTCGCCTTCATAGACATAATTCATAATGCCCGCGATATTCAGCGTTTCCGGCACCGGATAGCGCAGTTCGCCAACCGATACACCATCCGGCAATGTCCATTCCAGCGTTGTTGGAATACCGGCATCGCCCGGGTTAACCCAATAGCCATGCCATGTCGGCTTAGGCTTCATAACAAGCGCTATATTGGTTGTCTCGCCCGGCTTTGGCTGATTTACCTCTGTAACAAAACGCGCGCTGATATTGGTTTCGCCGCTGCCAAAACCGCCCGTTTGTGCCGTAGCTGCTGTGGTCAGCGCTAAGGATGCCAATGCCATTATGGTTAGCGCAAAAAGGACCATATGATCCATGGCGCGCATCACAAATGCGAAGGGAAAAGCACGGAAATTATGTATCATGATAAGTATATATAGCCTATTCGTCCTGCGCTAAAAGGGGCAACATCATGCATCACTGCGTGATAATGCCAATATCTTATATAGCACATAAATGGGCACCGCATACGCGGCACCTGTTGATTTATTCTGACAAATAGGGCGATTGGTTACATAATCGCACCGAAACAATCCGATTATACACATGATTTATGGGCATAACCCCATGCCCATAATCACGCTGCATATATTAATATGTAAATGCCGAAAATATACGGCTCAAATTTCAGCGTGTCTCGTAACGCTTCAAGCGGGAATCCAGCTTATTGCCGGTAATATTAAGCTGGTCAGGGGACCAATTGGCAACAAACACTGTATTACGTTCTACATTGGGCGCAATACGGGCATCATTATTGGTGATGGTTAGGCCAGCAGAAGACCATGTTGAGCGCTCTGCACGAACAGCGATTAGGGCGCTGTAATTCTCTTTGTTGCGGCCTTGAACAAAATAATTGCCCGCTATTAAACCGGTCGCGCCATCGGGCAGATCAATCATATAATTGGTGGCTGTGCCTTTTGTGTCGTCAAAACTGTTCTGCGTCAGCTCTACATTGGGCGCGCGCGATTTGACATAATGGCCGCCTGTGCCGCGTTCAAAGCGGCTATTGGTCACCTTTAGCGAAGCCAGCTTATTGATATAGATGCTGTGCGCACAACCTTTCGCCCCGCCGCACCGGCCAAGGCCGCTAAAAGTGCTGCGGTCGATGGTCAGGCTGGCCGTTGGATCATTGGCTGTCAAAATGCCCTGTTGTGAATCGCGGAACCAGCTATTGGTAACAATCAGGCTGCCGCGCTCTTGGCGAATGCCCGCGCCATTGAGGTCAGTCACGGCCATATTCTGGAAAATCATGCCATGCACTTCCGCGCCTTTTGAACGCATGACGATAGCCGCTTTGCCCTCACAAATACCGCCATCAAAAATCACTGTGCCCGGCTGTTCAGCGCGGTAAATAACATAGCCCGCCGTCTGCACAGCGCATTCTTTATAGGTGCCGGGGCCAATGATGATGGTGCCGCGATCAGCACGAATTTTATCTACCGCAGCTTGCAAGCTGTTAAAACGCTGGCCGGTTTCGGCGATGGTAAAACCAGGCTGGCCCGATTGCGCCTGTGACGCAGCAAAGGGCAGAACCGCCAAAGTGGCAGCGGCTAATAAAGTGGTGGCAAATTTAACGCGCATAATCTGGTACTCCGGATAGTCCGTATTCTTGGAAGTGATAATATGCGCTCACGCCAATATGCGCCAGCCCCTATCGCCTCCATATGGATTTTGTACCAATAGGGTGCACTCCTTGTACGGGATATTAAGGGTACGGGATATTAAGGGTGCGGGATATTAAGGCGCCAGATATTAAGAATCCAAATTGGGGCGCAACCAGCGCTTGGCGGTGTCCAGATCGACATTGCGGCGGGTGGCATATTCGGTCAATTGGTCCTCACCAATGCGGGCGACACCGAAATATTCTGACTGGTCATGCCCGAAATAAAAGCCGGAGACAGCCGCTGTTGGCAACATGGCAAAGCTTTCAGTGAGCGTGAGCCTAACGTTTTTCTCCGCCTCGAGCAGCTCG
>CAZAHS010000092.1:0-8641 GCA_964484855.1 uncultured Sphingomonadaceae bacterium
CACTGGAAAAGGTTTTGGGCAAGGTTGATAAAACCATTGTCGAAAGCGGCAATGTAACGCCTTATCTGCCCCTGCCGGAAATTCGGCGCCGTGCAGAAAGCGCACCCGCAACATCGGTAACGCCGCCTGCGGCATCGACACAATTATCAGGAGACCAAAAATGATTAAACGTCTTGGTAATCCGGTAATTTGGGGTGTCGGCCTATTGGTGGCGCTCATTGTGGCGAGCCTTTCCATTTCCATCGTGCCGGAGACAAAACAGGCGATTGTCTTGCGCTACGGCCAGCCGATTTGGAAAGTAAATGTCTATGAAGAAGGGTCAGAATTTGGCGGCCCTGGCGCTGGCATTTTCTTCCGCATCCCCTTTATTGAGCAGATTCAGTTTTTCGATAAACGGGTTTTGAACGTAGAAATGTCGGAACCGCAAGAGGTGCTGTCGACTGACAAATTGCGCCTTCAGGTTGATGCCTATGCGCGCTTTCGTATCACTGACCCATTGCAAATGTTCCGTTCGATTCAAACTGAGGCGCGGTTGAGCGATCAGCTTCGCACAATTTTGGGATCATCTTTGCGTAACGAGCTGGGTAAACGTTCTTTTGCGCAGCTTCTTAGCCCGGAACGGGGCCAGATTATGGAAAATGTACAGACGGCATTAAATGTTCAGGCCAAGAAATATGGCGCAGAGGTTATAGATGTGCGGATTAAACGTGCTGACCTGCCAGAGGGTACGCCGCTTGATTCGGCCTTTACGCGTATGCGTTCGGAACGTCAGCAGGAAGCCACGGCAATCCGTGCCTCTGGTCAGCGTGAAGCATCAATTATACGCGGTCAGGCAGAGGCGGAATCGGCACGTATTTATGCAGAAAGCTTCGGCAAAGACCCTGAATTTTATGATTTTTACCGTGCCATGCAAAGCTATGAGCAGACATTTGTAAATGGTAAGGGCGATTCATCTATCGTGCTTTCCCCGAACAGCGAATATCTGCGCCAGTTCCGTGGCCGTAAGTAATTTGAATTGGCGGCAAAGGCAATTGCCGTCATTCAATTGGTGTTAAGACGAGTTTTGTCAAAACGCTAATAACAATATAGGCCTTTTAACAGGACCAAGAGAGGAATTATTACGTGCGCTATGCTTATGGAATAACTGCAGCTTTACTGGTCACTGGCAGTGTCGTGGCGCTGAGCACCGGCCAAACAGTGGGTGCGCAGGTTGCGCAAAATGACCAACGGGCAGTGACTGCTGCCGTACCTACTGGCGGCGCGCCGCTGAGCTTTGCCGATCTTACCGAGCAATTGCAGCCAGCCGTGGTTAATATCTCTACCAAGCAGCGCGTAAGGGTACGCAGCAACCCCTTTGCAGGGTCGCCATTTGGTGATTTGTTCGGCAATCGTCGGCGTGGCGGCGGCGGAGAATCAACCCGTCCTGCGCAATCGCTCGGCTCTGGCTTCATCATTTCCGCAGACGGTTATGTTGTCACCAATAATCATGTTGTTTCTGCTGATGGCCGCAACGCAACCATCGAATCCATCACCGTGACGATGCCCGATGGCAAAGAATATGAGGCCGAATTGGTTGGCCGTGATCCGGATTCTGATCTGGCAGTGCTGAAAATTGAGGCAGCCAAGCCGTTGCCTTTTGTGAAATTTGGCGATTCGACCAAATCGCGCGTCGGCGATTGGGTTATCGCCATTGGTAATCCATTGGGACTTGGCGGTACAGTAACGTCCGGCATTGTATCGGCACTTTACCGCAATGTTGGCCCGGGCGGAGTGGGTACGGGCGGCGCGTTTGATCGCTATATCCAGACTGATGCCTCTATCAATCAGGGCAATTCAGGCGGACCAATGTTTGATCTGAACGGCAATGTGATCGGTATTAACACCGCCATCATCTCACCCAATGGCGGCAGTGTCGGCATCGGCTTTGCTATACCGTCAGAGGTGGCCAATCCGATTGTGACATCGCTTATCAATGGTGAAGAGATTGAGCGCGGTTTCCTTGGTGTACAAATTCGCCCCTTGGATGATGATCTGGCGGACTCGCTGGGCCTCGCCAAAAATCGCGGTGAATTTATCGGTCTGGTGCAGGATGATGGCCCTGCGGACAAGGCCGGAATTCGCGCTGGTGATGTGGTGTTGAGCGTAAATGGCAAAGACGTTACGCCTGACCAAACGCTCTCCTTCATTGTGGCCAATATTACGCCGGGTTCAAAAATCCCGATTGAGATTGTTCGCAATGGTAAGCGCCAGACCCTTCAGGCGGTTGTTGAAAAACGGCCAACACCCGAAGCAATGGCGGCAGCATTTGGCCAGTCTGAACAGAATTTTGAAGAGGAAGATCCTGAACAGGATGAGGTTGCAGCGCAGCAGGCTCTGGGCATAGCGGTTGTTGATCTGACAGAACAATATAGAAGCCAGCTTCGCCTTGAAGAGGATGTTAAAGGCATTATTGTTGCAGCGGTTGACCGTAACAGCGATGCGCAGCGTAAAGGCTTTATTCGCGGCGATGTTATCTTGGCTGCAAATGGCAAGGCCGTGGCCAGTGTTGCAGATTTGGAGGCGATTGTTGATGGCGCCATAGCAGCCAATCGCGGCGCTGTTCTTCTTAAGGTTCTGAAACGTAACCCCAGAAGCCGTGAGCGCACAGAAGTCTTTATTCCAGTGCGATTGCGCGAAAAGAATTAATCGCTTTTCTATAGAGCATTATCATTTAACGGGGCTTCGGCCCCGTTTTTTGTGGCTGTTAGCCAGCTTTGCCCGTTATGGCCCTAATCGCGGGCACTTCCCGTTTACGTCACCTTGTCGCTTTGCAATTAGCATTATAGATGATGCGGCTACATATTAATTTTAGCGGATCATAGGAGTATGAAAATGGGCAGAATAGCCATAGTTACAGGCGGAACACGCGGCATTGGGGAGGCGATTAGCCTTCGTCTTAAAGACCATGGCCGAACTGTCATCGCCAGCTATGGCGGCAATGATGCCGCAGCCCAAGAATTTAGCGAGCGTACAGGCATTGCCACCCAGAAATGGGATGTTGGCAATCATGAAGAATGTCAGGAAGCGGTAAGCAAAATCGCCGTCGATCATGGCGATGTTGATATTTTGGTCAATAATGCCGGCATTACCCGTGATGCGACTATTATGAAAATGACCTATGAACAATGGGAAGAGGTGATGCGCGTTGATCTCTCCGGTTGTTTTTCCATGGCCAAAGCGGTCTTTCCCAAAATGCGGGAGCGTGGATGGGGCCGGATTGTAAATGTTGGTTCCGTTAATGGCCAGAGCGGGCAAATTGGTCAGGTCAATTATGCCGCAGCAAAGTCCGGTATTCATGGCTTTACCAAAAGCTTGGCCGCAGAGGGTGCGCGTTACGGCGTTACTGCCAATGCCATTGCGCCAGGCTATATCGCGACCGAGATGCTGGCCACCATTCCAGACACCGTGATGGAGAAGATTGTCGCACAAATTCCAATGGGCCGCTTAGGTGAGCCTAGCGAGATTGCGCGCGGTGTTGAGTTTCTGACCAGTGATAATGCTGGATGGGTAACTGGCTCAACCCTGTCCATCAATGGCGGGATGCATATGTATTAATGGCATTATGGCCATTTTTTAACGGTGTTTTTTGATGCCGAAGCCCGATTATCATCCGCCGGTTAAACGCTCAATCACTATTGCCGGACATGCGACGTCTATCAGCCTGGAGCCAGTTTTTTGGGACTGGTTAAAGGCGGAGGCTTCGCGCCGTTCCATGCCGGTCAATGCGCTGGTTGCTGATATTGATCTGGAGCGGATGCAAAGCGATACGCCGCCCGGATTGGCCAGCGCGATACGTGTCTGGCTGGCGGCGCAGATTATTATAAAATCAGAGATGTGACTGTTTAGCGCTAAGGATCAGGCCTCTAGCGCATAGGCTTTTTCGCCGCGGCTTTTGCACATTTGTTTTTCGATGCGGGTTTCTTCGCCATCAATAATCGCAATGTCGGTGATGGTCATACATTTGCGGCCATTAGGGCGGGATGCCAAAGCGGTAACGGTGGATGAGCCGGAAACGCCCTCACGAGACGGACTTTTCCATTCAGCAGTTGCGCCAACCACTTCTTTTTCAGTGACGGTTTGTGTTGCCTTAATGGCTTCTTCCTGCTCTTCCTTGGTCAATTGACAGGCAATTTCACCCACCAATATACCGCCAACGCCTGCGGCCAACAGGGTGCCAATTCCATCCAAACCTGCAACCTGACCCGCAACACCGCCCAATATACTGCCCAAAACGCCGCCGCGTTTGCGCGCTCTGCCACAGCCATTACTGGCCGATTTTTGCTTTTTGGATTTTTTGCGCTTTTTGGATTTTTCCTTTTTGCCGTCATCACCGCTATTATTGGCATCATCATCATTGGCGGCAATCTGCTGGCCTTGCTGCGGGGTATATTCCGGCACAGCATAGCCATTACAGCCGGTGTTAAAGCAAAAACGGTCCTGCAAATATTCACGGTCCGCGCCGTAACGGGCGACCGCCGCCTGATAATCACGCATATGCTCGCCGCTCGGCTCAGACTTGCTGAACTCTGCGCGCATACGGGCATAAAAATCATCATGAACCGCAGGGGTAAGAGAGGGGTTCCCAGCTACTTCTTCACTATAAAGCCGCGAAATCTCTGTCTGGTGCGCGATCATTATATCGGCAAAAGCCAGCAAACGCTGATCGTAAAAACTGTCTAGCAACAATGTGCAGCGGTTAATCTCATTAGCCCGCTCAAAAGGTGCTTCAAATTTCTGCCAATCCTCACGGCAATCGGGATAGCCTTCCAAAGATAAAATGGGGGTAGGCGGCAATTGCGGTATCACCATAACCTCGCCCTGCAAATTACGCTCTTGCGCCAAAGCTATTTGCCCGGGCATTAATCCGCTCAGCAATATGATAATGATGAAATGGTATAATTTCATTTCGTCTCCCTTATAATACCCATAAGGCGGAACGGCATGGCTTGCAAATCACGTTGCGAAACTTCTGCTGGCGCGCTTTGTTCATGCTTAGCTTGTCAGCCAGGTGGCATTTGCTATGGTCTGGCTATTATTTGAACAGAGGGATTTATGGGCATTTGGAAAACAGCAATGGGCGCTGCAGCGATAGTGGCTTTACTGGGCAATGTCGCTGCCAAAGACCCTGAAAACCCAACCTGCCCGCTTAAGCCCAATTGGGCTGCCAAGCAGAAAATGACATTGAATGTTGAGGAAGTGTACGGAGAGAAAGTCCTGCTTGCCGAAGGTGTGGTGGATGCCGGAATGCCCGAACGTTTGCGTGCGGTGATTAAAGAACATCCCGATATTGCGGAAATCTGGCTGCGTTCGCCTGGCGGCAATGCCAGAGCGGGGAACAGTGCTGGCCTGATTATCCGAAAAGAGCTGGGCCTTGTTATAACCCGTATTCCCAAGGGCTGGTCATGTTTTAGCGCCTGCAACTTTGTATTTATGGGCGGCAAGGCGCGTATAATTGAGGATGGCGGCAATTTTATGGTGCATATGTTCACCTTAACAGGCGACCGCGACACCATTGACCAGAGCGTTGCGCTGGGTACCGATGACACGATCGCGCTCATTGGTGAGATTGAGCAGGAAAGCGCCCTATTGGCGACCGAAGATAACGACTTTCTGATCCGCATGGGTGTATCACGCAAATTGCTGTCAGAGGTGATGTACCGCCAGCAAGCGGTTAAGAATGAAGAAAACCCATCAACCCGCTATTGCCTCTCGGTTGAAGAAGCATTCAAATATAATGTCGCCAATGTGGGCGCTGATTAAGCTTTAGCCCTTAGCGCTTGCGGGCTTATTTAATCGCTTAGCCGCTCAATATCTGCGCCTACGGCCTGCAACTTTTCCTCCAGACGTTCATAACCGCGATCAAGGTGATAGACGCGGCTGACCTCTGTGGTGCCTTTGGCGGCAAGTCCGGCCAGAATGAGCGACATGCTGGCGCGCAAATCGGTGGCCATTACCGGCGCGCCGGTCAAATCGGAAATACCGCGCACTACGGCGGTGCGGCCCTTAACCTCTATATCCGCGCCCATGCGGCTGAGTTCAGGGACGTGCATATAGCGGTTTTCAAAAATCGTTTCAGTCAGCACGCTGGCGCCATCTGCGCGGCACAGCATCGCCATAAATTGCGCCTGCATATCGGTGGCAAAACCAGGAAAAGGTGCGGTTGAGAGAGTGAGGGGTTTCAGGCCATGGCTGGCATTAACATGCACGCCCTTGTTATGTTCTTCAACGGTTACGCCTGCGCTACGCAGCGCGGCAACGGTAGATTCCATCTCATCAATGCGCGCACCCAGCAGATTAAGCGTGCCGCCGGTAATCGCGGCTGCACAGGCATAGCTGCCTGCTTCAATACGGTCTGCCATTACGCGGAATGTTGCGCCGTGCAGCCTGTCCTGTCCGGTGATAACCAGCTTGCTGGTGCCTACGCCTTCAATATCCGCGCCCATGGCGGTCAGCAATTTGCACAGATCGACAATTTCCGGCTCACGCGCTGCATTGTTGATGATGCACACGCCTTTAGACAATACCGCGCCCATAATCGCATTTTCGGTTGCGCCGACAGAGACTACGGGGAAGGTATATTCGCCGCCCGGCAGGCCGCCAGAGGGCGCACTGGCACGGACATAGCCCGATGTAATTTCAATCTCTGCGCCAAAGGCTTCGAGCGCCTTTAAGTGCAGATCAATGGGCCGGTTGCCAATGGCGCAGCCGCCGGGAAGCGAAACGGTGGCCTCCCCCGCTCGTGCCAAAAGCGGGCCAAGCACCAATATTGATGCACGCATTTTGCGGACAATGTCATAAGGCGCCGATGTTGAGGTGATGCGCCCCGCACGCAGCGTCATCACGCGGCCAAAATCTTCAGGGCGCGCGCCCTCAATGCTGGTGGAAACACCCATTTGGTTGAGCAAATGGCCAAAGCTGTCAACATCGGCCAAACGCGGCAAATTGCGCAGTGTAACTGGCTCATCAGTGAGCAGCGCGCAAGGAAGCAGGGTCAGCGCAGAGTTTTTCGCGCCCGAAATTGGCAAATCACCTGATAGGGTTTTGCCGCCATGTATAACAATTTTGTCCATGCACAGCGTTTAACGCAGAATATTCTGGACGCAAGAGCAGATGGCGGGGTTAAAAGATTAACGGGTTGCAAATTGCCGGTCATGCGGTAGTTTTACGTTTATGTATATTCGTTCAAAGCCTTTCGCTGCGATGATTATTGGGCCTTTAATATTGGCAGCAAGCGGCCAATCATTAGCAACTGATCCTGTGCCGATAATGGCTGAAAACTGGATCACTTTGAAGGATTATCCAGAGTCAGTTATTCGGCCTGATCCATACCCTGAAGGACGCGTGGAGTTTACCTTGACGGTTACTGTAGAGGGTAAGGCAAGCGCGTGCAAAATAACGAAAAGCAGCGGTTATGAACGTTTAGACGAAGTTACTTGCAAACATTTGATGAGAAGAGCGCGTTTTGAACCCGCTAAAAATGCCGATGGTGAAGCTATTGAAGGCAGTCATGCAAGTTTTGTTGATTGGCGTGTACCAGATTAAATGCCTAGTTTTAACGGCTGCGTTTTTCGCGTTTAGCCAGATGGGTTTTGCTAAAGCCTAAGAGTAGATAAAAAAATCAAATCTGTTCTAAAGTGCATTGCAGCGGATGCTGGTTTTCGCGCGCAGCGTCCATAACCTGTGTGACTTTTGTTTCCGCCACTTCATAGGTAAAAATACCGCAAACCCCGACACCCTTTTGGTGCACATGCAGCATGACCTGTGTTGCTTCTTCCATATTCATATTGAAAAAGCGTTTCAGCACAGCGACGACAAATTCCATCGGCGTGTAATCGTCATTAAGCAGCAGGACTTTATACTGGCTGGGTTTTTTTGGCTTAGTGCGCGTTTTGGTCGCAATGCCAATTTCGCTCTCGTCATCATCATGACCATTATCTGCGTCATCTTCATCAGCCGCAAAAACCGTGCTGTTTTTCACTGCCTGCCCAATATTTGTAAAAAAGGGCCGCGGAGCAGGTGCAGGGTTTAAGACTGATGTGTTCATGATGCAAGAATATCGTATCTAATAGCCAATGTACAAGGGGGTAAATATGCCGATTATTGCCCAATGCTGCAAGCGGCTAATGGTTCCGCACCTGTGCATATTACATATAGCCCCGTAAAGCGCCCAAAAGAAAAGGGCCGCACCATAGGATGCAGCCCTTAATCTTAAAATTTGGTTGCCAAATTAGGCAGCTTTTTTGAATGTTTCCATTGTTTCGCTTACGCGGTTTGAAATGGGCTGTACCACTTCACCAGCGATTTTCACGAACTGCTCTGTATTTTTTGATGTTTGTGCAACGCCGGTGTCGAATGCTTTACGAACAGTCGCAACATGCAGTTGGAAGAATTCGGTTGGTGATTTCACCGCTGCATATTCTTTCAAAGTTGCAGTGGTTTCTTCAAAATTGGTGCGCAGGTCAGCGGCATAGGTCTGGCCCATATCTTGCGCGCCTTTGGCTGCGATTTTGCCTGATTCAACCAAAGCTTCAAGGTTTGCTTTGTTGAATTCATTGGCCTGTGAAACATATTCGCTGCCTTTTTCATAAGCCGTTTTGGCTTG
>CAZAHS010000093.1:0-8568 GCA_964484855.1 uncultured Sphingomonadaceae bacterium
CTCTCTGGTCAGATAACATCATCCTGCTATAGGGCGAAAAATGAGCAAGCAAAACACAGATAATATTCCAGATATTCCGGCACCTGAAACGGCCCTTGGCCATGTGCATCAAAATATTGCCAAACAGGCAGGTTTGGCCGGGCGGTCAGATGAAGAAATTACGTTGATAGCTGTTAGCAAGACGCGAAGCGCGCAGCAAATTGCGCCGCTAATCGCCGCAGGGCAGCGCCATTTTGGCGAAAACCGCGTGCAGGAAGCAGCAGAGAAATGGCCCGCATTGCGCGCGCACAATGCTGATATAAAATTGCATATGATTGGCCAGCTACAATCCAATAAAGCGGGCGATGCTGTGGCGCTGTTTGATATGATCCATTCAGTGGACCGGCTCTCGCTCATCAAGGCGCTGGGCAAAGCCATGGCCGATCAGGGCCGCCAAGTTGATTGCCTGTTGCAGGTTAATATTGGCGGCGAAGCGCAAAAGGGCGGCTGCGCGATTAATGATATAGCGGCATTGCTGGATGCAGCCAAAGACCATGATGTGCCGATCACTGGCCTGATGTGCATTCCGCCCGCTGATATAGAGGCAGCACCATTTTTTGCGCTGCTCGACAAATTATGCCGCGAGAGCGGATTGCCCGAACGATCAATGGGCATGTCGGGCGATTACGGCGTGGCATGCGCTTTGGGGGCGACAATGGTAAGGGTGGGCAGCGCCTTATTCGGCCCCCGAGTCTAGTAAGCGAGGGTTAGACGCCATCTTTTTTGCCGTCATTTTTGCGATTATCGGGTGCGTCTTTTCCAGCCGCATCTTTTTCAACCTGCTCTTTGCGCGCGGCTTTTAGTTCTTCCCGGCTATCGGGCTGGATAAAGCTGATAATCGCATCGCCATTTTCAATAATTGGCCGCGCTTGCGCCGAAAAGGGCAGCAAGCGATTATCGGACTTTAACAACGCAACAATCTCTTCACCCTCATCCAGATTGGCCTTAAAATCATCATAGGTGAATTTGTCGCTCAACCGCGTCTTGCTAAACATCCATCCCGCATTGGCGCGGTCAATCAGCTCGCTATAAATTGTTTCTGTCTCTAGCAATACCCGCCCGCGTTTTGCGCCAGGGCTCTTTTTTTCCACCGCCATTGCTGTCATCTGGTCATAGCCAAATTCAGGGCCAAGATCAGAGCTAAGCAGTTGGTTATAGCTTTCATTATCGGTTGAGATAATCATATGCTGAAACTGGCCAAGGTCGATTTTATCGTCCAGCGCCTCCTCCAATATATCGCCCTGATAGGTATCGAGTGATAATTGGCGGGCGCGGCGCAGCGCAAAGCGGCTGGTATCGGCAACCAATATCGGCAGATCCAATGATTTTAGGAAGACCGCAAACTCAATGGTCCAGCGATTCGCGCCGACCAGCAATATGCCCTCACCCTTGCCCTCATCTATGCCCAGCCGCGCCGCCACCCATTTGGCAGAAAAACCATGCGCAAATATGGTGACGATGACCACGGCAAAGCTAAGCGGGACCAGCGCCTCTGCATCGGCATAACCGCTATTTATCAAACGGCTGGCGAACAGGCCGGTAATCGCTACCGCAACAATGCCGCGCGGTGCAATCCATGCGATAAATAGCCGCTCGCGCCATGGCACGGAGCTAAGCAACAGGCTGATAAGCACGGTGACGGGGCGCACCACAAACAGCAGCAAAAGCAGGAACAATATAAATTGTATCTGCAATTTCTGCACCGTAGCCCAGTCAAGCTGCGCCGAGAGCAGAATGAACACGCCGGAGATAAGCAGGACCGATAAATCCTCCTTAAACCGGTGTAAGGCGCGGCTGGAATAGACATGGCGATTGGCCATGACCACACCCATAATGGTGACGGTAATCAGGCCGGTTTCGTGCATGATAAGATCAGCAACAACAAAGCCCAAAATCACGCAGATCAGCAATATCGGCGCTTTAAGATATTCCGGCACATAACCGCGCGGGAACACCCAGGTCAGGCCGTAACCCAGAGCGGCACCGATAATACCGGCCAAAAAGCTGGCCCCCAGCACATCAAAGGTCACATTGGCGACCGAGCCATCGCCTTCATAAACAATATAGGCATAGATGCCGACAGCCAGCAAAGCGCCAATGGGATCATTGACAATCCCCTCCCATTTCAAAATATCGCGCACGCGGTTGCCAACCCGCAATGTGCGCAGCATGGGGCCAATTACTGTGGGGCCAGTGACCACCAATATGCCGCCAAATAAAGCCGCCACCGGCAATGATAGCCCTGCGCCATAATAGGCTGCGGCTGTGCCCAACGCCCAGCCAACCGGCACGCCAATAAAGACCAGACGAAAAACAGCACCGCCAGAATGGCGCAAATCACGGAAATTTAGGCTAAGTCCACCTTCAAATAATATGACCGCCACGGCCAGTTTGACGATAGGCTCCAACAGGGCGCCAAAATCATTTTGCGGGTCGATAAGGCCAAGCACTGGCCCAGCCAGCACGCCCACAATCAGCATTAACGCAATAGCCGGACGGCCTGTACGCCACGCCACCCATTGCGCGCCAATGCCCAGAAAACCGATCAGGGCGATCTTGACCATCAATGAATCAAACAGCGTTGCGTGCATTATTTTATTACCCTTTTGCAGCCGTTTTTCGGCTTTGGCGCATCATAGGGCAAGTCAGCGCGGCATAGCCAGCCTAATCAGCCCAGAACGCTATGACAGGCTGCGATCGCATCATAAATCTGGTCAAGCTGGCTATCTGTAATGCAATAAGGCGGCAAAATATAAACGGTATTGCCCAGCGGGCGCAGCATAATGCCTTTATCAATAAAATAGGCGTTTAGCTTTGGCCCCAGGGTTGAGAGATAGCCGCCGCCTTCATCTTCATCCGTGTCACCATCCATATCATCATGGCTTTCTTGCGGAGCGATAATCTCCATCGCCAAAATGCTGCCCTTTTGGCGGATATTGGTGATATGATCGCATGCGGCAAAGCGCTTAGCCGCCGCTTTATGCCGCGCGGCAATATGGTCAATACGCTCCTGTACAGGTTCATCGCGCCAGATCGCTAAATTGGCATTGACCGCAGCGCAGGCCATGGGGTTGGCGGTGTAGCTGCTGGAATGGAAGAACATTTTCGCCTTGTCAGTAGAGAGATGCGCGTCAAAAAACCGCGACTGACATGCTGTTACTGCCAAGGGCAATGCGCCGCTGGTAATGCCTTTTGACAAGCATATAATATCGGGCACAAAGCCCGCTTGCTGAAAGGCAAACATGGTGCCGGTGCGGCCCCAGCCAGTCATCACCTCATCAACGATAAACGGCACATCATGCGCGGCGCAAATGGCGTGCATTGCGGCCAGAGTCTTAGCGCTATACATTAACATTCCGCCCGCACCCAGCACCAGCGGCTCGACTATGAAGGCAGCAGGCTTATTGGCATTATCAGCGCACAGCCTCTCCAGCATATTCAATGTGCGCTGTTCTTTGCCCGCATTTGGGAAAGGGATAGTCTCAACATCAAAAAGCAGCGGCTCAAATGGATTGTTGAAAACGGTGCGCTCCCCCACCGACATGGTGCCAAATGTGTCGCCATGATAGCTATGTTCCATCACCACAATCCGCTCACGCGGAGCGTCCAGATTATGCCACATGCCCAGCGCCATTTTCAGCGCCACCTCAACCGCGGTTGAGCCTGAATCAGAATAAAATAGATGGGAAAGCGCATCGGGCAAGACCGCCCCCATGCCCCTGGCCGCTTCTAATGCCGGTGGATGGGTCCAACCGGCAAAGATAATCTGGTCAAGGGCAAGCGCTTGATCGGCAATGGCTTTGGCAATTTTGGGGTGGGCATGGCCATGGGTGTTGACCCACCAGCTAGCAATGCCATCAATCAGCGAACGCCCATCGGCCAGATGCAGAACCGCACCCTCGCCCGAAACCACTTCGGGAATGGGTTCATTCAGGCCATGCTGCGTAAAAGGGTGCCAAATATCCATAGTCAGAGCGCAAAATCCTGTTTGTTAAAATGCTTGTCAAAGGCGCTGGCCAGACCATTGGGGGTTATCTGCTCCAGCCATGGCAGGCGGCCCAAATGCTTTACGCCGCCCATTTTGCAAATAATCTCTTCGCTGCTCGGCATCGCATCCCCGGTAAAAACAACGCCGTGAATCGGCACATTGCGCGCCCGCAATGCCTCTATGGTCAGCAGGCTATGGTTGATAGTGCCCAGCCGCGTACTGGCGACTATGATAGTCGGCAATGCCCAGCGGGCCATAAGATCGGCATAGGTCACATCATGATTGATGGGCACCAATGCGCCGCCTGCGCCTTCTATAATGAGCGGGCCATCAACCTGCGGAATGTTGAGCGCATCGGCATTGATATGCACGCCCTCTGCATCCGCGCTATGATGCGGTGATGCGGGCAGCGCCAGCCGCCATGCCTCTGGCAAGATATAACGGGCATCAACGCCCGACATTTGGGCAACACGCTGGCTATCTGTGCCATCATCCAAACCGGCCTGAACCGGCTTCCAATAATAGGCGCCCAGCCATTGCACCAATCCCGCGCAAAACACCGTCTTGCCAATATCTGTATCGGTACCCGTCACCATGAAGATAGGGTTTTTGTTCATCATATCACCGCTCATATAAAGTCTAAAAGGTCGTCAACGCTATCCGCTAGACTTATAATATCGCCCGTCTTTACATTATTGGTTATCACAATCCGCAGGCGTGATGTCCCCTTTGGCACGGTAGGCGGGCGGATACCACGCACATCAAAACCCTGTTTCTGTAAATAGGCAGCGGCCTGCATTGTGCGATCATTATTGCCCATGATAACAGGGAAGATTGGCGTATGTGGGTCGGGTTTTTTGCAATGGGGCCGCAAATGGTACATTGCTAAGCTGATGCGTTTGTCCAAATCGCTTTGCAGATGCGCATGTGTGGCAACAATCTTGATCGCCGCCTGTGCAAGGGCGGCCATGAAGGGCGATGGCGCAGTGGAAAAGATAAAGCTGCGCGCGCGGTTGACCATGAAATCGCGCAGCACAGCCGACATGCCCAATAATGCGCCCTCTACGCCAAAAGCCTTGCCCAATGTGCGCAGGGTGATAACATTTTCATCATGCATGGCAGGGATATAGGGTTCGCGATATTCAGCAATCAAATCATCTGCCAGCCCGCGCCCTTCCAGACCAAATGCGCCGCCGCCATGCGCATCATCAATAATCAAAAACGCGTCATGCGCATCGGCCAGTTTTTTCAATGCGGCCAGCGGCGCAATATCGCCGTCCATACTATACAGGCTTTCCACCGTCAGCCAGATGCGCCCCGTGCCGCCCCGCCGCCGAAAATCAGCAATCACATCGGCAAAAGCCTGCACATCATTATGGCGCGCGCTCACATAATCCGCGCGGGTTAGGCGCAGCCCTTCATGCGTGCTGGCATGGATGAGCGCATCATGAATAATCAGATCACCGCGCTGCGGCAATGTGGCAAGAAGCGCGCTATTAGCGGCAAAACCACTGCCGAAAAACAACATGGCCTGATGGCCAAAATGCGCCGCGGCATAAGCCTCTAGCGCTTCATGCTGAGCGTGATTACCACGCAGCAAACGCGAGCCGCTGGAACCCAGCGCCGCGCCGGATTCCAAAATAGCCTTTGCCGCATCGCGCAGCAACACGCTGCCCGCCAGTCCCAGATAATCATTGGATGAAAAATCCAGCCCCGATTGCGGCGAGAGGCTTCTTTGGCGGCCATCATCAGCCAGCGCCAGCAATTGTGCGCTATAGCTGTTTGCAAAGAATGAAGGTGACGAAGTCATGCCGCGTCTATTCTGTCAGATTATTGCTACTGTCAAATCACATCATGGCCCTAATGGCTATAAACACGGACTATCATTCCTTTGGCGCATCACATTGGCGCTCATCAACAGCGGCCCCTTAGCCGCTCAGCGCCATGTTATTCAGCCATTTTCCGCCAAAAACTTTTTGATATTGCGCGCGGCTTGCCGGATGCGCTGTTCATTTTCGACCAGCGCTAGGCGCACATAGCCCTCGCCTTCCTCACCAAAGCCAGTACCCGGCGCGACCGCAACCTGCGCTTTTGCCAATAATTGTTTGGCAAATTCCATTGATCCGGCTTCGCGGAATTGCTCTGGGATGGGCGCCCATGCAAACATGCTGGCCTCTGGTGAAGGAATATCCCAGCCTGCACGGCCAAAACTTTCCACCATCACATCGCGGCGCGATTTATAAAGCTGGCGGTTTTCCTCAATAATATCTTGCGGGCCATTAAGCGCGGCCACGGCTGCGGCCTGTATTGGCGTGAACGCGCCATAATCCAGATAGGATTTCACCCGCGTCAATGCGCTAATAAGCTGCTGATTGCCCACGGCAAAACCCATGCGCCAACCGGCCATGGAATAGGTTTTCGACATAGAGGTAAATTCAACCGCCACATCCTTTGCCCCCGGCACTTGCAAGATGGACGGCGTTGGCGTGTCACCAAAATAAATCTCTGCATAAGCAAGGTCAGAAATCACCCACAGCCCATGCTCACGCGCAAAATCCACCACCTTGGAATAGAAATCCAGATCCGCCACATAAGCGGTCGGGTTGCTAGGATAGCCCATGACCAGCACTTTGGGCTTGGGCACGCTATAGGCCATGGAATAGCGCAATCGGTCAAAAAAGTCCGGCCCTGGCGCGGCGGGGATGGAGCGGATGGCCGCCCCTGCGATAATGAAGCCGAATGTGTGGATCGGATAGCTGGGATTAGGAGCCAAAACCACATCGCCCGGCGCAGTGATCGCCTGCGCCAAATTGGCCAGCCCTTCCTTAGAACCCAAAGTGACCACCACTTCGCTTTCAGGGTCAAGCTCAACACCAAAGCGCCGCTCATAATAAGCCGCTTGCGCTTTGCGCAGCCCTTTTATGCCGCGCGATGCGGAATAGCGGTGCGCATTAGGGTCGTTTGCCACTTCTGATAGTTTGTCGATAATATGCTGGGGCGGTGCGCCGTCAGGATTGCCCATGCCCAGATCAATAATATCCTCTCCGCGCGCCCGCGCGTCCGCCTTCATGGCATTCACTTCGGCAAAAACATAAGGCGGCAATCGGCGGATGCGGTAAAATTCTTCAGTCATGGCTCTTCAATTATCAGATTGTTTCTTCATATCCCAATGGCGCAGCACAGTAGAGAAGTCGAGCATTTTACTGGCGCAATAAACGTTCAAGACTTATTTCTGCCTGCAAAGCCTGCTAGGGCAAAGACAAATATCAATAACCTATCTTGCTGGAAACTCCGAACATGACCAAAGATACGCCCGATAACCCATTTGCCAATTTTGCCGGATTTGGCGCTGGCTTTGACATGGCAAAAATGATGGAAATGGCCAGCGGCAACATGCAGAGCATAACAGACATGCCAAAAGCTGAAGACCTGCAAATATGGTTTGGCGTAATGCAGCGTGCTCAAAGCATGATGGCAGAACATGTTGGGGAGCTGGCCAATAGCGATGATGCTATGCTGAGCAAATTGTGGAACCCGCAATATTGGCAAGAGCAAATGGCGCGCTTTGATAATAAGGCTGCGCAAAATATGATGAAGCAGCAAGAGGCTTTGTGGCAGCAGGGCATGGAGTTTTGGCAAGGGATGTTGAGCGGCCAGCCTCCCGCAGCGCCGAGCAAAGACAGACGCTTCCAAGCGCCTGAATGGCAAGAGCAAATGGCCTTTGCCGCCTTGCAGCAAAATTATCTGCTGATGTCGGACCATTTGCTGAAACTGACCGAGGGGATGGAAGGGCTGGAACCGGGCGCAAAAGCCAAGCTGCAATTTGCCATGCAAAATATGATTGATGCCATGAGCCCGACCAATTTTGCCCTAACCAATCCGCAGGTCATTCAAAAGACCATAGAAACCAAGGGCCAAAATCTGCTCACCGGTTTGGAGCATATGCTGGCCGATATCCGCAAAGGCCAGATGACACATACCGACCCTGATGCGTTTGAACTGGGCCGCAATATTGCCGTGACGCCGGGCAAAGTTATACACGAAACGCCGATGTACCAGCTTATCCAATATGCGCCATCAACCGAAAAAGTGGACGCCATTCCGCTGGTTATCTTCCCGCCATGGATTAACCGCTTTTACATTCTCGACCTTAATGAGAAAAAGAGCTTTGTTAAATGGGCGGTCGATCAAGGCATTACCGTGTTTATCGTCTCATGGAAATCAGCCGATGAAAGCATGCGCGATGTCATTTGGGATGATTATGTAAAGGCACAGATTGATGCGATGACCACGATCCGCGATGTGCTGGACGTGCCGCATGTTAACGCCATAGGCTATTGCGTATCCGGCACCACATTGGCCGCCACCATGGCGCTGTTGGAAACACGCGGTCAGGCGGATCTGGTAAACAGCGCGACCTTCTTTACCGCGCAGGTTGATTTTGCCGATGCAGGCGAATTGCAGCATTTTATTGATGACGACCAATTGGCGATGATCCAGCATCTGGCCGCAGATAATGGCTATCTTGATGGCCGCTATAT
>CAZAHS010000094.1:0-8562 GCA_964484855.1 uncultured Sphingomonadaceae bacterium
GTAAGGGGCAGCATGAAACCGGGGTCTGCCACCGTATTTTCACGAAACCATGCATCGGCCTCGGCTTCATAGTCTTTCAGCTCTGCCTCGGTCGGCTTCTTGCCGCTCTCAATGGACATCACAATCTCCTAATTTAATCGCTTGATTAATGGCACCATGGCAAAGCAATAGCCATTATGTCCAGCGTGAAATTATGTTGGCATTGCGAGGCCGGGCAATTCCTTCTGTCTTGCAGATGGATATGATTGCGATTAGGCAGAGGGTCAGACGCTAATATGGGGGCAAATATGGCGGATAAAAAAGGCACTATCTGGGTTTTGAATGGCCCTAATTTGAACTTGCTGGGCTTTAGAGAGCCGGACATTTACGGCCATGAGACGCTGGATGATATTGCGGCGATGCTGATGGACCGCGCCGCCGAAATGGATTTGACGATAGAGATGCGGCAATCCAATCATGAAGGGCATTTGATTGACTGGCTGCATGAGGCGCAGGGGGCAGGGGCCAAGGCGGTGCTGCTTAACGCGGCGGCCTATACGCACACCAGCATCGCCATTTATGATGCGATTTTGGCTATCACCACGCCGGTGATAGAGGTTCATCTTTCCAACCCTGAAAAGCGCGAGGATTTTCGCAGCACAAGCTGGGTCGGCAAGGCGGCTGTCGCCAATATTTCTGGGCTGGGCGCGCAATCCTATATGACGGCGCTAGAGGCTGCGGCGAAATTGTAATTGGCGTGGTTGGTAAACAGCACCCCCATTGCCAGAACCGGCATTATAATTATATTACACAAATAAGTAACATATAGCCCTTGTCTTTATATGTTCTAAAAGTGCATAGGGTTTGGCTATCGACATAATGCACCGGCAAAAAGCTGGGCGATAAACTGGAAGGTTTTTATGGCAGACAAGAAAAGTTCCGAGGGCATCCGGATTGATTCAAATCAGGTGCGTGAATTGGCAGAATTGTTGAATGAGACTTCCCTCACCGAAATTGAAATAGAAGATGGCAATCGCAGCATCCGCGTGGCCCGCCAGCAAACGGTTGCAGCGCCTGCGCCCATGATGCAGCAAGCCGCGCCCGCTATGGCCGCGCCTGCACCTTTAGCTGCTCCTGCTCCTGCGCCCGCTGCTGCTGCACCTGCTGCTGAAGCCGCCGCCCCAAGCAGCGCCAACGCAATATTATCCCCCATGGTCGGCACGGCCTATCTGTCACCATCACCAGAGGCGGACCCGTTCATCAAATTGGGCGATACTGTAAAAGAGGGCGATGAGATACTTATCGTCGAGGCCATGAAGGTTATGAACCCTATTTTGGCTGACCGCAGCGGTAAGGTTATAGAAATCTTGGTCGAAAGCGGCCAGCCAGTGGAATTTAACCAGCCTTTGATTACCGTCGAATAACGGAGCACTGACATGGCTATTAAAAAAATATTGATCGCCAATCGCGGCGAGATTGCTTTGCGCATCCACCGTGCGGCGCATGAAATGGGCATTAAAACCGTTGCGGTGCATTCCACTGCTGACGAAATGGCGATGCATGTGCGGCTGGCGGATGAAGCGATTTGTATCGGCCCGCCCTCTGCCAAAGACAGCTATCTCAACATTCCGGCGATTATTTCAGCGGCGGAAATCAGCCATGCCGATGCCATTCATCCAGGCTATGGCTTTCTTTCGGAAAATGAGAAATTTGCCGAAATCGTAGAGGCGCACGACATTAAATGGATCGGCCCCAAGCCGGAACATATTAACACTATGGGAGACAAAGTGCGGGCTAAGGTAACCGCTGGCAAATTGGGTCTGCCCTTGGTGCCTGGCTCGCCTGGAGCATTATCCTCTTATGAAGAGGCCAAGAAACTGGCCGAAGAAATCGGCTATCCGGTGCTGATTAAAGCGGCATCTGGCGGCGGCGGACGCGGCATGAAAGTGGTCGAGGACCCGGCCAATCTTGAAAATATGATGCAGCAAGCATCCACTGAGGCAGAGGCCGCTTTTGGTGACCCGATTGTCTATATGGAAAAATATCTGGCAAATCCGCGCCATATTGAATTTCAGGTTTTTGGCGATGGCCGCGGCAATGCGGTGCATCTGGGCGAGCGGGATTGTTCGCTGCAACGCCGCCACCAAAAGGTTTTTGAAGAAGCGCCATCTCCCGCTTTAACCGAAAAGCAGCGCGCAGATATGGGCGCTACCATTGTTAAAGCGATGCAGGATATGCAATATCGCGGTGCGGGGACGATCGAGTTTCTATATGAAAATGGCGAATTTTACTTTATCGAGATGAATACCCGTATTCAGGTTGAACACCCTGTTACAGAGGCTGTGACTGGCTTTGATCTGGTGCGCGAGCAAATCCGCATTGCCGATGGTGAGGATCTGTCTTTCACGCAAGATGATGTGAAGCTGACCGGCCATGCCATTGAGTGCCGCATCAATGCCGAGCATCCGCAAACTTTTGCGCCGTCACCGGGCAAAGTTACCGGCTATCACCCGCCGGGCGGTATGCATGTGCGTACAGACAGCGCGCTGTATCATGGCTATCAAGTGCCGCCATATTATGACAGCATGATTGCCAAGCTGATCGTCTATGGGTCAAACCGTGACGCATGTTTGCGCCGTCTTAACCGCGCCCTTGGTGAATTTGTGATTGAGGGTATGCATACCACTATTCCGCTGCATCAAAAGCTGCTGGAAAATGAAGATGTGCAGGCGGGTGATTATGATATTAAATGGCTTGAGAAATGGCTGGCGGCGCAAGAGTCGTCTGATTAAGGCCAGCCTTAAATACAGCCTTTAACTATAGCCTTTAACTATAGCCTTTACGTACTGAGCATATGGGCACGCTGGCGCCAAGCGGCTGCGAGTGTGCCCATTTGCGCTAATGCCTTTATTCCAGCGGGGTCGCTTTTGTGACCACCTGCTATTAGCAAAGTAAAAACGCGCGCTACCGGCCATTCGGTCAGGCCATTTTCAACCTGCTCCAAGCTGTCATCAGGGCGGACCAACCCTTCTTTCAGCACACGGAAATATAGCCCGCATTTGCCGCTGCGCACGATATGTTTCATCACACTGTCTTTGCCCGAACGCTGGAAATGATGGTCCAGTTTCCAACAGGGTTGCCGCCCATGGCTGATTTCTATTAAAGCGCCGCCCAAGCGAAAACGATCGCCTATATGGGCATTTTGTTCGGTTAGGCCGAATGTTGCAATATTTTCGCCAAAGGCGCCGGGCTGCTCCAATAATGGATGTGCGCCCAATTGTCCGCGCCACCAATTATAATGGTCCTGCGGATAATGGTGCAGGGCCTTATCTATGCCGCCATGATGTTTAGGGTCGGCAACCTGATCGCCAGCAAAGCCGGTTTTTGTTAATTTGACAGGCATGGTTACTGGCTGGCGCGTCATGGCACTGAGCGTTCCATCATCACGAAAGGGCTTTGGTGTGCCTATATTTAGCGTGAGCAATGGGTAATGCGGCATGGATATGTCCCTTGAAATGGCTGTGATAGGCAAAATCTATTGCCATTCATATAAAATACTCTCAACATGAACAAAAGGCAAGGTACCGGTTCAGGATTATGTCATTAACGAATCGCTATAACTTATTTATGCAATCGACAATCCCGTCGCCTGATGAGGAGAAATATAATGAAATCTCTTAAAGCAATGGCTTTACTGGCAGCGACCTTTTTGTCCCCATTGGCTATTGGTCAAGCGGCGGCGGCAGAGAGCGCAATCGCGCCGGCAACGAATAATAACATAACGGCACCGGCTCTGGCTGGTCCTGCACTGGCAATTATCAGTGCAGAAGACCGAGCGGAGTTTCAGCGCCGTAACCGCCAAGCACGCGGCCAAGGTCGGCGCGGCGGACAAAGGGCGCGTGGACAGCGTTTCAACCGTCAACAAGCACGCGGTCGGCGGGCAAACCGTCAACAGTCGCGCCAACAATCGCGCCAACGCAGCCAGCGCCGTGTTGATCGCGCTCAACGCAGCGCGAACGGCCAGCGCAGAGCTGCACGTAATGATAACCGCGCGCGCCGCAATGACGGCTTTGGCGCAGCGACTATAGGCAATGCACGGCGTGGAGCTGCACAAGCGGGCCGTCAGGCTAACAGAGCGCAGCGCAATGCCAATCAGCAAACACGTCAGGGGCGTCAAGCGCGTCAGGCAAATGGAAATGTGCGAAATGCTCGCAATGTGCGCCGTGATAATCGCCGTCTAAATCGCGGCCAAGGCGTACGCGGCAATAACCAGGGTTTTCGCAATAATGATAGGCGGGTTAGAAATAACCGTGGTGTGCGCAATGGCAATCAGCGTTTCCGTGGGAACCGCAATGTTGCGAATAACCGTTTTCGCGGTGATCGCAGGTTCCGCAATGGCCGGGGTAATGCCCAGCGGTGGAATCGCGGCTGGCGTAATAACCGCAAGTTTAACTGGCGCGGCTTTCGCGGGCAAAACAGGCGTTTATTCAATCGTGGCCGTTATTTCTCACCCATTCGCGGCTTTGGCTATCGCCGCTTTGGCATAGGAGCCTTTATCGGATCAGCGTTCTTTGGACCGCGCTTCATCATTAATGATCCGTTCTTCTATCGCTTGCCGCCAGTATATGGCGGGCTACGCTGGGTAAGATATTTTGATGATGTGTTGCTGGTTGATACCTTTACAGGCCAAGTGGTTGATGTGATCCCTAGCTTCTTCTTCTAATGCCATAACCCTTTTGGCAATCGGCTCTTCTGATGTTTAGCTTGGGCCAATCTAACACCCCTTCCGACTTTTCGGCGGGGGTGTTTTTTTGCATTGATATCCCGAACCAAAAACCAGTTAATAATGCCACCTATAAAAATTCACTTCAGCACCCAGATCCGTTCGTCCAGCCATCTACACCCGATCATCCTGAGCTTGTTGAGGGATTATACGTAATAGCATGGCTGCGATGGCGTATGCGGCACTTCGACAGGCTCAGTGCGAACGGAAGCGGGTGTCAGAATGAGCGGGCGTGGATGGCGCAATGGTTGGTCCATCAGCCTAGATAGTCCCCCACCGTTTATCCTGAGCTTGTCGAAGGAATATGTTTATCTCGACCGAACCGCGATGGCGCATGCGGCACTTCGACAGGCTCAGTGCGAACGGAAGGGGGTATGTGGTCGTTGGAAATGTGTGGCGGCAGGATAATAGAGCGATCAATCGGCCTAGATAGCCCGCCCCTTTTGCTTAATCGGGACTTTCATAATCGTTTTCCTCTGCCTTTTGCCGCTCCTTCTCTTCGGCTGCTGCGGCGCGGGCTTTGGCGGCATATTCTGCGTCAAATTCTGGTAGCGTGGAATAATCTATGAAATATGCAGGCGGTTTAGGGCAGGGCGGAATGAAGCATAGTCCGCCAATAGTCGCTGGCCCCTTAAAAATGCCAGGCCCCGCTACGTCTGGCGCGGGCGGTGGGCCGCCTTCTGCCAATCGGCCTGTTGTATCAGGCGGTACGCGATATTGGTCATTATCTTCGGCGCACACAATAATCTCGTCCGGCGTGGTGCGTTCCGGACAGCGCGGGCGCGTGATGCTTACCTTTTCTCGGTAATTGGCTATCACTTCCTCGGCTGTAATCGCTGCAACATCCTCGCTTTGTGCCTTGTCTCCGGATTTTGGCGGATCCGCTAATATGTCATATTGCGCATAGGCCATGTTGGGGAGAAGCATTAGGGCGGAAAAAAACATTAAAAACGATTTTTTGTAAAAGAAAGCGGTTTTGTCATGAAAAGCTAATCTGCCTATATTAAATGCTTTGACTGTTTCGACGTATCATTGCTCGAGCTTATATCATTGCCACAGGTGATATCACGCCTCGACAATGTGAAACGGCGCACCTATTGCGCATATGAAATAAATTAAAGCGTATCGCGATATTTACCGGCGCTGAATATGGGATGGATTAAATGGATAGCAAAACCGCAACCGCTAATATCAGCGACTCTGTTAATGAAGCGCAAGATGATCTGTCCCGCGTATTGGTGTTGGAAATGGTGCGCGTTACAGAGGCCGCCGCTATTGCAGCGGCAAAGCTGATTGGGCGCGGTGATGAAAAGGCGGCGGATGCTGCTGCGGTGGAGGCTATGCGCGGCGCGCTGAACAAGCTTTACATTAATGGCACTGTGGTGATTGGAGAGGGCGAGCGCGATGAAGCGCCTATGCTCTATATCGGTGAAGAGGTTGGCCTTCGCACCGCAAAGGCACCGAAAATTGATATTGCGCTCGACCCGCTGGAAGGCACGACAATAACCGCAAAGGCTGGCCCCAATGCGCTGGCGGTGCTGGCTATTGCGGAAAAGGGCAATTTGCTGAATGCGCCTGATGTTTATATGCAAAAGCTGGCTATTGGCCCTGGCTATCCCGAAGGCCTGATTGATTTGGATGCCTCGCCTAGTGATAATGTCAAAGCACTTGCCAAAGCAAAGGGCGTTGGGGCGCAAGATATTATTGTCTCCGTGCTAGATCGTCCGCGCCATGCCGCGATGATTGCTGAGTTGCGAGAGCTGGGCTGCGGTATCATGCTGATACCCGATGGTGATGTGGCCGGCGTAATTGCGACCACCGACCCGGACACCAATGTTGATATGTATATGGGCTCTGGAGGCGCGCCAGAGGGCGTGCTTGCTGCTGCGGCACTGCGCTGTGTTGGCGGCCAGTTTCAGGGGCGGCTATTATTCCGTAATGATGATGAGCGCGCCCGCGCCCGGCGTTGGGGCATAGAGGATTTGGACCGTGTCTACCATCTCAACGAACTGGCTAAGGGCGATTGTATCTTTGCGGCCAGCGGCGTGACCGACGGATCATTGCTAAAGGGCGTGAAGCGCCTGCGCGGTGGCCGTCTGACAACGGAAACAGTGGTAATGCGCGCATCAAGCGGCACGGTGCGCTGGGTAAAAAGTGAGCATGGCAATAATGGCGACTGACGCCCCATTTGCTAACCCATAAAGTTAAAGCGCGCTCTTAAAATACGCCCATGGACAGACCCGCGGCCAGTGTCGCTCCTGCTTGCCGCGCTTTGTCTAGCTGATGCGGGCACAATATTTTTGGCGCTAATATGGCCTTTTGGCTCTGTGCTTCTGTGCAGATGATTTGGCTGTCCATAATCTTTTTTAGCCGCCAGCCCTTGGCAATTCTTTCTAATTGGCGCTGTGCATTCTCTCCATCGCTGCCCGCTGCTATAATGGCGGCATAGGGTCTGCCCTCTAATTTGCCGAGCACAGGGTAATAGCAGCGGTCGAAAAACTCTTTCATGCCCCCTGCAATGGCTGCAAGATTTTCCGGGCAGATAAATAAATAACCATCTGCATTCACAAGATGCTGCGCAGTGGCATTTGGCGCGCAATATAGGCCGACCTCAATCTCTCCATCTGCTCGTGCAGCATCATAGGCCGCATTGGCCAATGCCTTACTCGCGCCCGTGCGGCTATACCAAATGATGGCCAGTTTTTTTCTATCGCCTAAATTTTCCTGCGATTTCATATAGTCCCTGCATTAGTTATTTTTCATTTTTTTTAAAATGTAACCGCCTGATATACTAGTACGTATAGTCTATTGTGACTGCAGGTTTTTGGTGTTTCACTGCAAATACCCCATTTGTAGAGCACGTCATGGTAATTTTTACCATATAGGAGCGCTGAAAAGTGTTCCAGGGCGGAGAATAGGGTCGCTTCTATATTCTCCGCCCGAACTTTACTATTTCCCTGCACCAGTGCCTGCCGGCATATTTAATACGTCCTGATATCGAGCAATCCCTTGCCAGCGATTTGGCCAATGGGCATAACAGGCTATGCTGTTTTTTCGATTTTTCGCGCTATCACCGCTTCTTCTTATATTGGCAGGCTGTGTGTCCTTTGCCAAACAGGATTGGCGGGAATTTGTTGCAGTTGATAGTGCGGATTTATGTTCGGGTAATCTGCCCGCCGGCTATCCAGCATATGATGCGCTTCCGCTTTTCTTTATAACATCGCGTTTGCCCGATTGCCGCAATGATGTTCCGCAATTCACGGTGCAGCGCGGCGATAGGATACGCTATGGGCGGTATCAGTCTGCGGGCACGACCAGCAAACCAAAGCCGCCGACCATTGCCTTTGGTGATGAAAATGCCTGGCGGGCAGATGTCAACAATGCGCTTGGTCCATCGGGCAAGGTCATTATTTATATTCATGGATATAACAGCCCTTTTAGAGAGACTGCAGCGCGTACTGACGCGATCCGCAGAGTGACCAATTTTGACGGTCCGGTTATCAGCTATACATGGCCGAATTTCGAAACATTTTCCCGCTACACCGTTGATGAAGCGAATAATCTTTGGGATCAGCCTTATTTTTATGGTGAGCTGCTGGCATTAGCGCGCAATGATAATGTGAAAGATATTATCGTTATATCGCATTCCATGGGCACGCGCTCCTTGCTCGCTGCGATGGAGCGTATGTCGCGCCAATCGGGCACCCGCAAATATCTCTCAAAATTCAACAATCTGGTGTTTGCATCCGGCGATGTTGACCGCCAGATTTTTGAACGCGCTGCGAAAAGCGAATTGTTCA
>CAZAHS010000095.1:0-8484 GCA_964484855.1 uncultured Sphingomonadaceae bacterium
TTACGTACTGTTTTCATTTTAGGTCTCCTTGGTTGGTCATCATTACCCCGCCAGCCTTTCAATCATTTCCGTTTGATCTTCTGAACTGACTTAGATCGGTTTAGGTCAAACATCTTTCTAAATGTTTAATGCGGTGAAAAATCACTGCACAATACTTTCTTCAACAAGATCCCACATTTCGTTTGAAGCATTTCCAAAGTTTTGCATTGCAACAATTGCACTAACCGCAATCAGAGCTACGATAAGCCCATATTCAATCGCAGTTGCACCATTGCTGGAGCGCATCACTGATTTAAAAAGCCTTAACATTGTGGACTCCCGTAAAATTGTTCTTCCCGACAAAACTCTCATCGCTTAATGGCATTAATAAACTGTTGATGAGGTGAAACATTGTGCAAAAAAACCTGACACTATTTAAGGTCGTTGCACTGGCGATGCGCCGCAATGATGGCTGTATTTTGTTGCAGAAGCGTCCTGAAAACACCGCAATGGCGGGGCTTTGGGAGTTTCCTGGCGGTAAGATGGAAAAAGGTGAAACACCTGAACAATCCCTTATACGCGAAATCTCAGAAGAATTGGGCGTAAAGGTTGATGAAGGCGATTTGGAGCCAGTGACCTTTGCAAGTGAGGCTTTGGCTGATCGTCATTTGCTGTTGCTGTTATATCAATGCAGCAAATGGCAAGGGCAACCCGCGGCCTTACATGCCGAAGAATTGCGCTGGGTCACTTTGGAAGACATGGCGGCGTTACCCATGCCGCCGGCAGATGAACCTTTTGCTAAGGCTCTGGCGTGCGCGCAATAAGCTTTTAGCCTAGGCACTGACCCTAAAGATTTTTAGGAAAATTCTTCACTAATTTGGTAAGATGCACAAAAAGCAGTTGCTAATAGTGGCCAGTCTGACTAATTGCAGCGCTACAGCGCACCCGTAGCTCAGCTGGATAGAGTACCTGACTACGAATCAGGGGGCCGGAGGTTCGAATCCTTCCGGGTGCACCATTTTCTCAAGACAATTCGCTACTCTCATATTTTTGGGAGTAGAGCCTATTATGCAGATGCGCTTTTGAACCATTGCGGGTTCTGTGCTGAATATTTTAGGCGTTTCTTTTTTATTTCGCTGAAATTGCGCGATACAAAACAGCATATTAATTTTTTCATTGCCCTGCTGTTTAGCCATTGGCAATTTTATATGGCGCATTGCTGATAAATTTCTCTTCAAAGTTCTGAGCATTTACCGGTTTGCCGATATGCCAACCCTGAATTATATCACAGCCCTGATCTTTCAATATTTTGAGCGTCTCTAAATCTTCAACACCTTCTGCCACCACTTTGAAATTCATTTGATGGGCAAGGTCGATGGATGATGCGACCATAACCTTATCCAATTTATTGGTCGCAATATTGCGGATAAAGGCCTGGTCAACCTTAATTTCATCAGCAGGGAAGCCGCGCAGATAGGATAGGGTGGACTGGCCAGTGCCATAATCATCAATAGAGATTTTGACACCTGTTTCGCGAATTATCGTCAACACTCTAGCCGCCTCATCAAGGCTTTGCACAGAGGCGGTTTCGGTTATTTCAAATATCACCTGTGCATTATCAACGGGCGACAAATCTATCAGGGTCAATGCTTCACGGATAAAATCATCATCATCCAAAAGCGCAACGGAGATATTGATGGAGCAACTGATACGGTTTCCGATTTCGGTCCAATATTCGATATCGTTCAGCATTATGCGCAATATATAAAGCGTTAGATCGGTTATCTTGCCTTCATTTTCCAATATTGTAATGAAGCGGTCTGGCCTGATATTGCCAAGCTTAGGATGCTCCCATCTGGCCAATGCTTCGGCTGAGCAGATTTTATTGGAATGTAAATCCAGCTTTGGCTGATATGCAACCCAAATGTCGCCATCGTCCATGGCCTTGTCAACATCGTTGAGCAGCGCCATCTTTTCCTTGGCAACGGCATTTATATCATTGCTATAGGTCAACCAGCGATAACCCAACTCGGTTGCTTTAAAGGCCGCTATTGATGCATTGGCCTGAAGCTGGGCCCAATCATCATTGTCATGTTCATGATAGCCGCAATGAATATTCAGGCGGAAATTCTGCGCGCCAATATTAAATGGTGCCAGAAAGAAAGCGGATATAGTTTCAAAATATTCTTCAAGATTGTCCATATAGGATTGCGGCACGACCCATGCGAGCTGGTCATCCCCGGTTTTAAACACCTTATCCCGCTCGGTTAAAAAGCGCAGGCGCTTTGCAAGTGATTGAACAATGCCATTCCATTCGGCGCGCGAACACAGGCCATATACCTCATTATAATTTGCAATCTGTAATATGGCCAGACGGGCAGGGGCCTTTTTGCTAGTTAATTGGCGACCAAATTTTTGTAATGCCAGCGAATTGGGCAATCCGCTAATATTATCACTATAGCGCTCAACGCGCATATTTTGGATCGCTTTTGCAATTAGCGATAGCATTAGAAATGTGAGAGCCAAGACCAGGGAATAGCCAATGGCAATGTCGGCAATCGCGGTTTTATAAACGGCCAGTTCAAAAATAATCAAAGCGCAGGCTGTACTGATGGGGGCTATTGCAGTGACTGTTAAAGATTTGCGCTTGCGGGTCAGCCATGCACTGACCAGCAACACCAGAAAAACAAATGTGACACTTAATCCATTGCCAAACACCGGCATAGCGTCACCGTTTTTGAGTGTTTCTGCCGCCAGAGCGTGAATAAGCACGCCCGGAACAACACCATGTTGTGATGTTGCATAAAAATCGCCCAGTTCAATGGCCGATGCGCCGATAATTATGGTTTTGCCTTGCAAGGAATCTGCCGCAAACCGCCCATTCAGAATATCAATGGCGCTTATTGTTGCAAACCCTGCAGGATCAATGGCTCTGTCTATACGGAAGGATTCGCCCAGCCGGCCATTGCTAGATGATAGCATAGCGCCAAGCGATGGCCGCAAAGTGTCGCCTGTTACTTCACCAAAACTATAAAGATCAACGCGTCCATTCGCGTCTGGATGGACATTAACCGACGCCAATATTGCATTGTCGCGAAATTGTGAGAGCGGCAGGTTTTCAACTGCTACCAGATTTTGGCTGCCGCTTTTTTGCCGAAAGGTGGCAAGAATTATGGTGGCATCAGATTGTTTAATGGCTTCAGCCAATCGGTTATCAGATTGCGGATTGGAGCGAGCGGAAAAATCCACATCAAAAGCAATTTGCTGCGCCCCTGAATCAGATAATTTTTTTATAAGATTGGCATGAACGTCACGCGGCCATGGCCATGTGCCGATATTCTGAATGGATTTGGCATCAAGCTCAACAATTATAATATCATCAGATGCCTGTTTAGCAAATATTGAACTGCGCGCAGTTTTGATCGCGTCATCAATCGCTGTACCAACGCCGGCTTGGCCAGCAAGCATGGTGAAGATTAAACTGCTAGCAAGAATGACAGCGATATAGGTATTGCTGTTTAGTCTGCTGATTTGCTCAAAAATCTTCTGCACGCCAATTCGCCCCAATAATATACTAAGAGCCATGACGTTAGACGATGTTCGCTAAACTAGCGTTAACCCTTTGCTGTGCTTTTCTAACAGATCAAAAGACAAAAGTTGCGCGCAGAAGTTTATAGCAATTGGGTTTAGTCTAAATTGGGAACTGCTCTGCGCCCATTGCGGCGGCTAGCGCCTTCAATTTCGCCACCTCATTTTCAAATCCTTGTTCAACTGATTCTTCTCAGCTTCCTTGGCCGATAATGATAATCCGAACGATACCGCATGTAATAGTCCGGCATCTTGGGTCTCTTCGATTACCGTCATCATCGTCATCATCGTCATCATCACGGTCGCCGCGCTCATCGTCGTCATCATCACGGTCGCCGCGATCATCATCGTCATCATCGTTGCGGTCGTTGCCATCATCGTCATCGTCGCGGTCATTGCCATCATCATTTTCGTCAGGCTGATCAGCATCAATATCAAGCAGCGGCGTCTCTTCATCACCAGTGCCGGGGGCCGCCTCACGATCAGCTATATCGGCATTTGTATTTACCGCTGTTACCGCGTTGAAAAGCGCTTGATCGCTATTTCTATTATCATCAACATCAGAGGATGCATCATCGCCTTCGGCCGCGATTATCCCAGGCGAATTGCCTTCAATTAAACCGTCCGTTAGCCCCGCCAAATCAACCGACGCAACACGCACTTCTTTAATAGCGGGCGCGCTTGGTACCGCTTGTGTAATAATGGGTGCGGCAATCGCAATTGTCACAGGCTCGGCTTTAGCTGCAGGTGCAGTTTGTCCAGCAGGTTTGTTGCGCGATTCTATGCTGCGCGTATTGCGGCCTCTTATCCCCAGCGAAAATGGGTCGCCGCGCTCTACCAGGCCAATATCACCGGGCAAAAGCAATTCGCGCGCTCCGCCATCCAATGTTGCAACCTCTACTGCGCCTTCTGTTACCTGCACAGTAGCGCCTTCAGCGCCCACAGAAACGTTGAAGGTCGTACCCTTGACCACGGCAGCCATATAAGGTGTTTCAACAGCAAAATGCTGGTCTTTACGTTTGTCTACTTTGAAAAGTGCATTGCCAAAATATTGGACAAATTGTGTGAGCAGACTTTTTGTTTTTTGGGGTGCGACTTTGATGTGACTATTGCGCGATACAACAACATATTGTTCGCCGCGTGTAATAACTGCACGCCCATTAGCGCCAGTTTTAATGCTGTCGCCAGCAGATAATGCTGCGCCTTTAACGGCTATTTTTGCCGCGCCTTGATGAATTATAGAAACATTGCCTTGCGATTCGGTAACCTTCCATACACCCGTTTGCGCATAGGCCGCGCTGCCAACAAACATGCTTATAAACAACAGTATAAGGGCAAATATTGCTTTATTAGATTTCATCATGACCTGGTCCTTGGCGCGGTCCATATGACCACTTTTTACATTTCTAATATTGGTCTGTTACCCGACAAAAATAATGAAAAGGGTTTTCAATATTGCCTAATGGCCTGTTAACCATAGTGCCAAGTCACTCTTTAACAGGTAGAGTTTACATGCTGCCAATATGAAGAATCTCAAAACATATTTGTTCGCTCGACCATTGCTGTTCTCCCTTGGTGTACCATTGGTTTTGCTGCCTGCTTTAGCGCATGCGCAAACCAATGATGAAGCGCAGACATTATCCTATGATTTCAGCAACAACGCTGCATCTGATGCTCAAGATCGCAGCACCGACAATACGCCCAACGCAATATTGCTAGCATCGGCCAGTGATGTTTTGAGGCCGCAAAATGAACCAGCTCGCAGCGCAGGCGATGCGGCTGCGGCAAATGGCGCGCAAGAGGAAGGTGTTTTTGTCGGTTCTATCGCAATTGAGGGCACAGAAAGCCTTAACATCGATACATTTTCTTCATTAGTAGAAGGCAATATTGGCACTGAACTTGACCCTAGTGATTTGGCCAGAGTGACTCAGGAAGTGGCTGATCTGGCCCGCGATAGAGGGTATTTGTTTGCAACTGCACGTATTCCTGAACAATCTTTGGATCATGGTATTTTGACCATAGAACTGAATGAAGGGCGCATTGATGAAGTGCGGATTAAGGGGTCTGATAACAGTGCGCTTGCAGCAGTTTTACAGCCCTTAGAAGGCGAAATTGCCCGCAAAGATGATATTGAAAGACGGCTCGTTCTGGCGGGTGATATTCCGCAAATCCGTGTGCGGCGTACCCGTTTCCTTAAAGAAAATGGCAAAAATGTTCTGCAAGTTGAAGTGCGTGAGCGCAAAGACCGTTTTAGAATACGTGCAGATAATTATGGCTCGCAGCGTATAGGCCCGGTTCGCGGCCGGCTGTCTTATGATTTTAATGCATTATTGTCTGACAGCGATGAAGGACGCGTTAGCGTAAGAACGAATCCGCTAGACCCGTCCGAATTTCTTTCTGGCAGTCTGTCTTACTCGGCACTGGTTAATAGCGGCGGCACGCGTGTGGGTGTTTTCGGTTCAGTGGGCACAAATGAACCGGGCCAGCGGCTAAATGATGTTGAGGGTGAGAGCCTTTATGGGGAGTTTTTTGTCAGCCAACCTTTGCTAAGAACAAAAGATGCCGGGCTTTGGCTTGATGTGAAACTGGCCTATTTGTCTATCGAGCAGGATGATGTGATTGGCCTTTTGTCACAAGATAATCAGGTTACTTTTTCTGCCGGTTTATCGTCTAATGTTAAATTTTTGGGCGGACGATTGCGCGCAGGGGCTAGCATTGAGCAGGGATTGGATATTTTTGACGCAACACGCCAGGGCAATATATTCGCCTCGCGCTTTGATGGCGATTCTGTTGCTACCACCGGCACATTATATGCCAATTGGTCGCGTGAACTGGGGGGCAATTGGGGCCTTTTCCTCAGTGCCAATGGCCAGGTCGCGAGCCGGCCTTTGCTGGCGGCGCGTGAACTCAATATCGGCGGGGCCTTTACGGTTAGGGGTTTTGATTTCTCTGAACTTTCTGGAGAAAATGGCTTTGTTGCATTGGCAGAGGTGAATTACGCCTTTAACAAACCGACAAGCTGGATCCGGCGCCTACAACCTTATGGTTTTGTCGATATGGGCTATGTCACCAATCTTGAAAACGGTTTTGGCAGCGGCACTTTGGTGTCCAGCGGCTTGGGTTTGCGCGCAATTGCAGGGCCTTTTAACTTTGAGGTGGAAGGGGCTGTTCCGCTCAACCGTGATCGCGATCAAAGCCAAAATCGTGATCCGCATGTTAATGTGCGCATTGGCCTAGATTTATAAAATCTGCGCGTAAGCTGGAATCTCCTCATTCCCTTTGGCAATCACATATTGTAGGAACCTTTATAGTGATTGATCGTTTATCTGCTCTATCGGGCGCTTGACCAAGTGAACCCGACCAAAAGGGATAATCAAGGATATATAATGAGTGAGACACACAGGTCTGATGATAAGGCCGGTAATCCATATGCTGCACCAAAGCCCGATGTGCCGGCTGATGTTCAGGATGCTATCCGCACATTAATCAAATGGTCCGGCGATGATCCAGACCGTGAAGGTCTGCTCGACACGCCCAAAAGAGTGGCACGTGCATGGGCAGAATATTGCCAAGGATATTCAGAAGATCCATCGCTGCATTTAACCCGCACTTTTGAAGAAGTGGGCGGCTATGATGAGGTCGTCTTGCTGAAAGACATTCCATTTCAATCGCATTGCGAACACCATATGGCACCGATTATCGGTAAGGCCGCTATTGCCTATCTGCCGAATAACCGTGTTGTCGGTATATCTAAGCTGGCGCGGGTGCTGCATGGCTATGCGCGCCGCTTACAAATTCAGGAACGGCTTACTGCGGAAGTTGCTGATTGCATCTGGAACCATTTGGAGCCGCAGGGTGTCGCTGTGGTCATAGAGGCCAGCCATGCCTGTATGACAGCGCGCGGTGTGCGCACGCCCGGTGTCGGCATGACTACAAGCCGCGTTATGGGGTGCTTTTTGGATGACCCGCGCAGCCGCAAAGAAGTGCTGAGCCTGATGGGCTATTAATTAGCCCAAAAGCCAAAAACAAAAAAGCCCGGCCGCATCACTGCGCCGGGCTTTTTTAATATATGCTCAGTGCTTATAGATTACCCAGAACATGCTCGGCAGAGCTGACTTTAAAATCGCCAGGCTGCTCAACAAAAAGCTTTTCAACAACGCCGTCATTAACAACCATAGCAAAACGCTGACCGCGAGTCCCAAGACCAAAGCCAGAGCCGTCCATAGTTAAGTCCATCTGCTGAACAAAATCGCCATTGCCGTCTGCCAGCATGGTAACATCATCTGAGCCAGCGGCTTTATTCCATGCGCCCAATACAAAGGCATCATTCACGGCCGTACATGCAATCTCGTCAATGCCTTTGGCTTTCAGCGCTTCAGCCTGTTCCACAAAACCGGGCAAATGTTTTGCGGAGCATGTTGGCGTAAATGCGCCTGGTACAGAGAATAAGGCAACCTTCTTGCCCGCAAAATAATCATTGGATGATACTTGCTCCGGCCCTTGAGCCGTTGCTTTCACCAATTTTACTTCCGGCAGTTTCTGACCTTCTTCAATCATATTTCGCTCCTTATATCATGATGCGGCGCATCGCCTGCATTTCCAGCCCTATGTCGTAACGCTAGGAACGCTATGCAAGCCCTGTATCACAACAAAGCAATACAAATATCGCGATTGAAAATGAGCAACCCGCGCAACTTTTGAAAAGATATAAAGGAATCTTTATATTTGCTTCAAGAGCCAATCACCGTTATGTGGCCCATATATTCGAAACATAAAGAATAAGCATTTGAAATAATCACCCCATAAGTTTGGAAGGAATGATCGTGACCACATTGGATCAGGGCGACAATTATGTCGTGAAAGATTTGTCACAGGCTGAATTTGGCCGCAAAGAAATCGCTATTGCAGAGACCGAAA
>CAZAHS010000096.1:0-7597 GCA_964484855.1 uncultured Sphingomonadaceae bacterium
CGCCCAATGCCCATGGCAGGCGCAGTGTAAATATCCAGATAGAGGCAAACCACATGCGCGCATGATTGTGCAGATAGCCATATTGTACCAGCTCTTGTGCCCATGCATCAAAGCAATCAATGCCGGTCTGGCCATTTATCGCTTGATTATAGGCTTTTCCAAGACCGCTATTGCCCTCAACCTGATCGCGATAATGCAACACTTGCGCCTTATAATCGGTCCAGACACTGGGGTGATGCTCCAGCCAGCCCTTAAAATAGCCGCGCCAGAAAACCTCTGCGATAAATTTCTCTGCGGTAGAGGGCGCAAAGCGGCTTAATGTAGAGCGTAAAACCTCTTGTTCGGTGATAAGCCGGTGGCGGATATAAGGGGAGAGACAGGAGATATTCTCACGCGCATCCGGCCCATAATCATGATTGCGCTGCTCCGCATATTGCGACCCGGCACGCGGCAAAAAATTGCCAAGCTGCGCGCGGGCGCTTTGCATATCGGGTGTAAAATCCATCGGGTTGCTGAGCATTCCGGGCAATGTGGCGGGCATATCTGTCCTTATAATTTGGTCTAAGCGTAATCTGGCGGGTTTATGTGGCGCGCATATCCGCAATGTCATCATCTTGCGGTGAGATGCGATAAACGCCTGTCACGGCATCGGGTTGCACGCTTTCCCCTTTTTGTGTGATGCGCAAATGCCCGCGCCGTGCCTGCGCTTTCACATGGGCATGGACGGCAGGCATGATGACGCGCCAATCAGCGCCGCCAATATGGCGTGCCACTTCTGATGGGCATAGGCTGGCCCCTTTTTGCCGGCTGGCCAATAATGTATTTATCGCCGCATTAATCAATTGGGCGGGGATAGGCTGCTGCATCTCATATAAATGGGAATAATCGATCTTTGTGCAAGCAACACTTGTCGCTGTAGGCTTGTAACGCCTGCTTTAGAGGGATAGAGAAAATGAGATAAATGATGCCAAGGCGCAGGCCTTTATCACGGCCTGCACATATGGCATCTGTATAATATTGTTAGGAAGAGCCATGTCTAACCCGCACGCTGCAAATGCTGACGCGTTTACCCCCGTTATCTCTGCCACTGGCCTGTTCACCCCCGAACAGACAATCACCAATGAAGAGCTGGTTGAGAGTTTTAACCGCTATGTGGACAAGCATAATGCGCAGAACGCCGATGCTATTGCCGCTGGTGATGTAGAAGCACTGACCTATAGCTCGGTAGAGTTTATCGAAAAAGCCAGCGGCATAAAGGCGCGTTATGTGCTGAATAAAGAGGGGATTTTGAACCCCGATATTATGTGCCCGCAATTGCCCGAACGGCCCAATGAAGAGCTAAGCATATTGGCAGAAATTGGCGTGAAGGCGGCGCGGCAAGCGATGGAAAGCGCTGGACGCAGTGCGCAAGATGTTGATGCAATATTGGTTGCTAGCTCCAATTTACAGCGTGCTTACCCCGCCATTGCGGTGGAGATACAGGACGCATTGGGCATTGACGGTTTTGGCTTTGATCTGAATGTCGCCTGTTCATCAGCAACATTTGGCCTGCAAACCGCAGCGGATTATATCCGTTCGGGCAGCGCGCGCTCTGTGCTGGTTATCAATCCAGAGATTTGCTCGGCGCATTTGAATTGGCGCGACCGTGACAGCCATTTTATTTTCGGTGATGTTGCCACCGCAATATTGGTGGAGGCCAAGGATATGGCGCCGGCTGGCCATTGGGAAATTTTGGGCACCAAGCTCAAAACCAAATTCTCCAACAATATCCGCAACAATTTCGGCTTTCTAAACCGTACGCATGCTGAGTCGGGGGCTGAAACCCGTGATGACCCTGATAAATTGTTCAAACAGCAAGGGCGTAAGGTTTTTAAGGAAGTGGTGCCGATGGTCGCCGCGATGATTTTGGACCAGATGGAGCGGCTGGATATTGGTGCGACTGATCTGCGCCGTTTGTGGTTGCATCAGGCCAATGCCGGTATGAACCGGTTGATCGCTGCCAAAGTGCTGGGCCATGAGGCAAGCGCTGATGAAAGCCCCACCGTGCTGGACAGCTATGCCAATACCTCATCTGCCGGTTCCATCATCGCCTTTCATCAACATAGCAAGGATTTGCAAGCGGGTGAAAAAGGGCTGATCTGTTCCTTTGGTGCGGGCTATTCGGCTGGTACAGTGTTTGTGCAAAAGGCGGCATAGGCCAACATCATCTTCCGACTAATCTATAGCCTTCACCCCCGTTAATGCTGAGCCTGTCGAAGCATGGCCTCCGAAATATAGCTTAGGTCCTGACCCTAAACCCATCCGTGCTGGGCCTATATTTTAGCCGCTTTCACCCCTGCTTTTTCAAGCTCCGGCCCTAAGCGCCCGGTTAGCGCCATGCCCCACATTTTGAAATCCGCCGCTAATGACCAGAGCGGATAGGTGAAGGTTGCGGGGCGATTTTTCTCAACCCGAAAATGCGCCAACCAAGCAAAGAAATAGCCTGCCACCGGCATGGCCAAGAGCCATAGCCATTTGCCGCTAATGACGGCGTAAAGCGCAATTGCGACGACCAGACTGGTGCCGACATAATGGTAAGCACGGGTCAGCGGCTTGCTATGCTCAGCCAAATAATAGGGCCAGAATTGCGAAAAGCTTTGATAATGTTTGTCTGCCATCGCCAAAATGTAACGGATATAGCCAGAAAAGAAAATAGCGCGGAACCATAGGCACCGCGCTATTCCTAACCATCATCCGCGACATGCCCCCCAGCGTGCGAGAATGATCGTATGCTGGAAGTCTAACACATTAGATAAATTTTGCTACTCTTTTGGGCTGGTCTTTTATGGTTATCGCTCATTTTTTTTCGTTTACGCCTTTGGTGCTGCGCCATTGGTTGGGGCAGGCTCTGCCCCTTCTGGCGCTTCTGCCGCGGTTGTTTGCGCAACCAATCCATCAAGCGATGCACCATTAAGGCCCAATTCCTTCATCAACCCGTCAATGACCGGCGCCTGCGCGCGATAGGAAAGCGCGGCGCTAACCGCATCGCTTGCCAGATTGCCGCCGCCATTTGCCGCGCCGCCAGCAGATGCAACACCATTACTGCCCCCGCCGCCATTACCACCATTTTGCATGATGCCATCAACCTGCACGATTTTAATCGAGTCAATAGCCTCCATTGGCTTGGCAGATTCGCGCACCACTTCGGGCAGCACGTTGAGCAAAGCCATTTTGGTTTGCAGTGAAATCTGGTCTGATGACAGAATATTCGCTGCTTCATTGACGGCGCGCTGACCCGCAGCTTCAACCTCAAAACGCACTCGCGCAGCTTCGGCACGCAGTTTTTCTGCCTCTGCCTCACCTTCTGCACCTAGCCGGATAGCAGCAGCACGGTTGGCAGCAGCCTCTTTCTCGGCCTCCGCCTCAACCTTAACTGAAATCGCATCGCGTTCGGCTGTTTTTGCAGCCTCAATCAGCTCAATGCGTTTCTGACGCTCGGCAATCTCAGTCTCTCTGGCTGTTGCAACCTGTTCTTCGGCTGCAACAGCGGTGGCCCGCGCTTCATCGGCCTCAGCCTTGGCCTGGCTCTCTTCACGCGATTTGTTTTGAATGGCGATTTGCTGTTCTTGCCGTGCAATCTCAATCGTTTGTTGCTGCGCGATTTCGGCTTCTTTGACCGTTTTATCCGCCTCAATTTGGCGGCTATCGATCAATTGCTTTGCGCCAATACGGGCCTCTTCGGCCTCGCGGTTGCGGATGGCCTGTTCGGTGGCAACTTCAGATGATTGCGTGGCGCGGCGCATCTCAACCTCGCGCTCCTGCTCTAAACGGGCAAATTCATTATCACGGCTAATCTGGAAAGAGCGCTGATCTGCCTCCAAATTCTTGCTTTCAATCTGAACACGTGTTTCCTGCTCAATATCGTTTCGTGCTTTTTTGCGCAGTTCTATCTGCTCGGTCAATTTGGTTAGGCCCTCGGCATCAAACGCATTATTGGCATTGAAATGCTCAATGCTGGTTTGGTCAAGGCCGGTTAAAGACACTGATTCCAGCTCAAGACCGTTCATCGCCAGATCGTTTGAGGATACTTGCTGCACCTTTTGCACAAAGTCAGCGCGCTGTTCATGGAGTTCATTCATTGACATGCCAGCGGCAACAGAGCGCAGCGCATCGACAAATTTACCTTCGACCAGATCTTTCAAAGCCTCTGGATGCATGGTGCGCAGGCCCAATGTCTGCGCGGCCATTGCCAAGGCATCGGCATCAGGGCGCACTCGCACATAAAATTCGGCTTTCACATCAATGCGCAGCCTGTCCAAAGTAATCAAGGCATCGGCATTTTTGCGCTCAACCGCCAGACGTACCGTGTTCATATTAACTGGCATGGTCTCATGAAAAATCGGCAAGACCAACGCGCCGCCATTCATTACCACTTTTTCGCCGCCAAAGCCGGTCCGCACAAAAGCAATCTCTTTTGACGCGCGTTTATAAAGCCGCAATATGGTGACGATGATCCCCAAGACTAAAACAAGGAGTGCGACCGCCATGGCGATCAAATATAACGGTCCTTCTGGCATATTTCTCTTTCTCTCAATATAGCGCGCATCAGCGTCCGGCCTAAGGACATGCCGCTTATTTCAAATTATAGGCCTGTTTTTCGAATGCAATGCTGCGCGGACCAATAAATCCGCAAGTAGGTGGATAAGTGACGAGCGCAAATGCCGTCATTATAGCGCAGGCACATTATTGCTGCCGCGGCTAATAGCGCGGAAGTTTTCGCCATCGCGGCGTACCAATAATATTTCCTCGCCTTGCAATAATATTTGCCCGGCATTGTCTGGCTCAACCATGATGTAATGGCTATGCCCATGCCCGTCTTTTACTTTTGCGCGGGCAGGGGAGCCGGTTTGCGCTTTGCCCAATTCAATGGTTGCAAAGCGCCCAATGAGCAGGTCGCGGCTAATCGCGGTTGTTTCGTCGCGCGGCAAAATTTTTGCCAAAGGGCGCGCTACGGCGCCTGTAAGCGGAAATGCCAAAAGTGCAGCAATAGGAACTGCAATAAAGGGCGTGATAAGGCCGCCTATAATATTGAGAGCAGCCATTTGACCGGATAGGCCGATCATGCCGAAAAACCCGAAGAGCAGCATGAGCAGGATCATCAACGGCACTTTGCCAAAGCCAAACAGGCTGAGCAGGCCATCAGCTATACCGGCATTTATATTGGAAACGCCGCCATCTATATCAGCGTCTGGAATTTCAATATCTGCATCGCCCAGCAAGTCACCAATGCCAATAACTTGCAAAACAACCAATAACATCATGAACAGTAGGCCAATGGTAAAAAACAAATTTTCCGAAGCCAACCAAAATTCCAGCATTTTCCCTCCATCTACAACATTAATATAGGATGAATTTGAAAAAATTCAATATAATTTCGCTAAATTTAGAAATATAACGCTTTTCAGTTATAATATTACCATGGTGTAATATGCTATAGACTAAATTTGGATTCCATACTCAAAGGCTAACACTAAAAATCAAGCCCTGTTAGAAGGTTTAATCCAAACTTTCTTCACCAATATATTTCATTTCCAGAAACCGCCCGCGCACGGCCAGCTTATCCAGCTCGCCATTGGCCAATTGGCGGGTGACGGTGTCAATCTCTTTGGAAATCACTTTCAACCCGTCTTGCAATTGCGCATCAGGGGTGGAGCCATTGCGCTCTTCTTTGCGCAGCGAGGCGGGGATGCGCTGATATTCGGTGATAAGTTCGGGCAGATATTCGCCGACCAATTTGCGCACTTCCAATGCGGCGGGTTGGCGCTCGTCCAATTGCTGCAATTGCGGGGCCAGCGCGTCCAATTGCACACCAATATCATCAACCAGACGGATGGCAGGGGCAGGCAAAGCGGGGCGCTGCTGCTCCAGCCAGATTTCGGTTTTGCCGGCCAAAACGTCCAGCTTTTCCTTAGTTAAATCTTCCGCTTTGGGGATTTTCATCTTCGGGTAATTGCTGAAAAACAATGTGCTCGCCGCAATGGCAAGGCCGGCCACCATGATGCCCGTAAAGCCGATGCCGTCAATAATCGCGCCCACTATGCCCGCCCCGACAATGATCGCGCCCGCAGCAATGGCAACACGGCCAACTTTGCCCCATAAATGGCTGCGCTTTAGAGCGCGGGATTTCAGGCCAATGGACCGGTTATAGCGCACATCTTTTAGGCTATTGCGCGCATTGGCCATTATGTCTTCAGCGGTTTCAGGCATGGCTTATCTGTTTCCCGCTCTCAATTTTCCAGCGATGATAGCAATGTTTCTGGATCGGGCTGCGCTGCGGCATTGGCTTGACCTTCTGCCCGGGCGATATAGCCTTTGGATTTTTCAACCTCATCCGACAATGTGTTGACGGTGGTTTTCATGGTTTCCAGTGATTTCAGCTTAAACTCGTCAATATGGTCCATTGTGTCATAAATATTCTGGAAGGCGCGTTGCAACGTTTCCAGCGGAATGGTTGAGGCAGCGGCTTGCTCATGAATTTGCGCCGACTGATTTTTCAGCATTTCGCCGGTGCTATCAATAATGCCCGCTGTGGTTTGGTTAAGCGATGTAATCTGCTCCAGAACCAATTTCTGGCCGACCAAAGCCTGCGCCACGGTGACCGCCGTGCGCAGCGCGCCAACGGTCGTGGTGCTGGCGCGGTCCACGCCTTTGACCAGTTCGATATTGTTTTTCTTCACCAGATCCAGCGCCAAATAGCCCTGCACTGTGACGGCCATTTGGGTCAGCAAATCCTGTGTCCGCTGGCGCACATAAAAAAGCGCTGTTTCACGGATCGCTTTGGCTTTGGCCGGTTCGGAAATATCCAGCTCCGCCGCCTTTTCCTCAAGCCTTTTGTCCATCACTTTGGAGATATGGATCATCTGCTCCAGCCGGCCCATAGCGGCCCATAGATTTTGCCGTTCCACATCAATGGCGGCATTGTCCATCAGCAATTCATCCTTGCCGCCCGCCAAACGCGTTAAAATGGTCTGAATATGGTCTTGGCTGGATTTATAACTGTCAAAATAATTGCGCAGCTTATTACCAAAGGGAATGATACCAAAAATCTTACGCGGGGTGAGCAGATCGCCCTTTTTGCCTGGGTCCAAATCTTCCACCGTGCGGCGCAATTCGGCCAGATCAGCGCCCACGCCATCATTTTCCCCCATGGCGCGCACGGGGCGATCCAAAAACCGGTTGGACTGGCCAGCAGCCTCGGCAATTTCTTTGCGGCCCATATTTGTGAGCTGCTCAACGCGTTTGCCAAATTCAGGTGAATTGGCATCTTGCGCAATCAGATCATCAACAAAACCGTCAACTTTCTCTTCCAGCTTAGATTTTTGTTCTTCCGTAACCGGCACAAGCCCGGCTGCTTTTTCCGGCGCAACCACGGGAACTGGATCGGGCGCTTTAAGCTCTAGGCCGATATCTACAGTGTCTGTTTTGGTCGCCATTTGCCGTTCCTTTTTCTGCCGCCCTTTTGTCATTGCGCAGCGCTTAATTCATGATGCCTTAAATGCCGTTCTTTGGGCGTAACATCAAGCGAAAGCGGCAGATATCATTATCACCTGTATTAATC
>CAZAHS010000096.1:7607-8457 GCA_964484855.1 uncultured Sphingomonadaceae bacterium
TAACCGGCACAAGCCCGGCTGCTTTTTCCGGCGCAACCACGGGAACAGGATCGGGCGCTTTCAGCTCTAGGCCGATATCTACTGTTTCGGTTTTGGTCTCACTCGCCATTTACAGTTCCTTTTTTCTGCCATTTCGCAGCACTTATTCACTATGCCCTAAATGCCGTTCTTTTGGCGCAACTACAAGCGAAAGCGGCAGATATCATTATCACCTGTATTAATCTAATAACACACAGGCATTAGCGCAAGAGGGTTTTGGTGAATTTGAACGCGTTTATTTCAGCAAATATACCGTCATATTTTGCCCGCCATTCAATTATGACTGTAATTGCATGCGCCAGCATGGGCGGACACTGATTTTCCGATAATTGTCTGTTTATGATACATGTTAAATCATGATTTCATTTCGCTTTGATAATGTAATAAATGTTAGTAGCATGTAAATTATCATGAGGTGGAAACGAAAACTTTATATATATACAATATTATCAACAGCTTGTATTCCTGTAACGGCATTTGCGCAAGAAGCCCCACCCGCCTACGCCCCCTCATCAAAAGAAGCTACTCGCCAAGATTCATCTCTCGAATTGCAAGCCCTGTCAGCGACTTCCTGCCTGAATTGGGGGAGTTGTCAGTCAATCTAAATTATGAGCTGAGCGAGCTTTCGGATTTCGGTTCGCTGAACACTTTTGACCATCGATCTTGATTATGTGAGCACGCGCATCAATAACCCGATTGCTGCTTTTCCGCTGCTGACGCCGGATATTGAGCTGGCCTTTCCTGGCCGCGTACTGCGCGGGGCTGATGACGTATTAACGAAAATTGACGGAAGAGCGATAAATTTCGCGCG
>CAZAHS010000097.1:0-8388 GCA_964484855.1 uncultured Sphingomonadaceae bacterium
CAATATCACCATCACGCAGCATGGCCTTTGATGCGATACGGCTGGCCACCACCATAGAGCGCGACATAATCTCAACGATGGACGGAAAATCATTGGGCGCAGAACGCCGCAGCACCACATCACCCAGCAAGCGCAAGCGCGAACGGATTGATGAATAGGGCGCATCAACGCGCCATGTCTCTTGCGTATCGCCTAATGTTACCACAATATTGGGGTCGGTTTTCACCTGGCGCATCATAGTTACGGGAATATTGTCCAGCACGCCGCCATCAATCAATATATTGCCGTCCGCATCAATGAAAGGCGGCAATATGGTCGGCAGCGAACCCGATGCGCGCACAGCCTCCCATAAGGGTCCGCTTTTGTGGACATACAGATCATTGGTGGACAGATTGGTGGATATGCCAAAGAAATTTACCGGCTGATCGGCAATATCTTTGTTAGAATAACGCGCTCTCAACTCTGCATCAAAAACCGCTGGGTCGAGCAAAGAGTGAACCGGGACAGTAAAGCGCGCCATTGCCTTGGCCGCGATAAACATCGCCTCCATCTGGTCGAGCGTTTTGGCAACGCTGTCACCCTGTGCAATCGCGCCGCCCATGGCCGCCCCTGCGCTGGTGCCGCCAATATAATCTATCGGAATATTGGCATTTTGCAGCCCGCGCACAATGCCCAGATGCGCGCAGCCCAAAGCGCCGCCACCGGCCAGCACCAGGCCGATGGCATTGCCGGTTAAAAAGCGGGCCAGCCGAGCAAAATCTGGATCACTGTCCAGCGCAATATGGTGGTGCAGATGCGGTTCACGCCCTGCTATCCATTGGCGAGTGCCTTCAATCGGGTCCGCCATATTGCTGCGCAACAGGGCCAAGGTTCGGTTTGCCGGATCAATGGCGGTCAAGGCGGCCTGCTCCTTGCCAGATACCGGCTTACCCGCCAGCATACCGTCAGCAATAATCAGCAGCGCATCCGCATTGCGGGTGATACGCGCAGAGCGCTCATCCTCACCATTGGCATCAATAAGCAGCCAACTGCCCTTATGCTCATGTTCGGCCAGCCATTGCTGATACGCTGCATCATCATGGTCAGGCGCATCCCCTATAGGCACATATAATAGCTCATGCTGCGCGCCCAGAACGCGGCGCATACTGGCGGCCAAGCGGTCAAGAAAATCAGCCGGCACATCGCTACCCGCCGCCGCCAAACAGGCAATAACGCGCGGCACCGCTTGATTAAGCGAATCCGTGCGCGCTGTCACTTTGGCCAGACGCTGCGACACAGTCTTTAACAGGGCCGCATTAATTTGCGGATGATCGTTGGTCAGTTTCTCATAATGCGCGCGGTCAATCGCTATCACATGGCTATCCCGCATCGCCTGTAGGCTGGCCGTACGGCTGCCGCCGCCAAAAAAGGCCAGCTCCCCCACAGGATCGCCCGCATCAATGCGCGCAACAATCTTGCCTGCGCCGCTGCTATCTTTCACGATAACACGAAAGCGGCCCGTCACCACGAAATAGAGTGTGTCTGCGGCCTCTCCCTGATGAACCAGATATTCCCCGCCAGAAACCCTGCGCCGCTCTGCGATTTCCTCAATAGCGGCCACTGCCGCATCAGAAAGGTCGCCAAACAGCGCATTTTGCGCCCAAACCGGCCTGTTTTTCAATGTATCTGCCATTGTCTAGCCCCCACCAGTTAGACCTCTTGCCGCGCAAGAATATAGGCTTAGCATAACGTTTCTACCACGAAACGCCAATAATCTCTATCACAGGCAATAACGCCCGATATATTAGCCAGATGCTGCTGCTTTGCTGCGGGTCAGTTAACAGCAATAATCGCTTCATCAGGCGCGATTTTACCGGCCAATAGCGCGGCATATTTCTCTGCAATGGCGGCGCTGCCTTTTACATGAGAGATATTTACCAGATCTTCAGCAAAACCGGCGAAATCCTGCCAGCGTGCGGCAATAGCAGCAGCAAAACCGGCAGGGCCAAGCTCGCGCATCAATGTTTCAGCCGATGTTGGCGCAAAGAATAATATAGGCTGCGGCCCCGCCAAACCTTTTGCGCCGCCGCGCCCATCAACATGGGTTGCACCGACCAGCATGGAATAGGCCAAGGCATCATCAAAATGCGTATGAATGCGGCGCAGAACATCGCCATTGCCAGCAAAATCGACCGATATGCTGGTTACGGTCTTATCAATTGTTTCAATATCATCATAAGCGACAATCTGGTCATATAGACCCGTCTTGGCGACAAAATCCTTATTGCCGGGTGAGGTAAGGCCGATGCGCTTCATATTTGGGCTTGCCGCCTTCATTACATGCGCCAGCGCCATAGCGGTTTTGGATGATGCGCTGGTCAGCAGGGCCGCAGAAGCGCCATGAAAATCCGCGCGGCGAAAAGTGTCTTCGATCAAGAAGCTGGTCAGGAATAGCGGTTCAAAAAGCGCACGAATTTCTTCTGCGTGTTTGTCCCCCTCCCCGCTGCCCAAGCGCCGATAATTATTATACACGCTGGCCAGCCCCGCGCGATGCGGCGCACCATCAAAAAACGCATCTTTACTTATTTTGGCGGGGTGCAGCACGGCATGATCCGCCATCGGCCAATAGCCGTAGAGCCGCTCGCCCACTGCAATATCATCATGGTTTGATGCGCTTACTCTGGCAAAGCCCCAAACCGGAACAACCCCGTTTTGCGCATCCACCGCAGGAAAGAAATCAAAATAATTCATCGCCTCACCCATTACGGCATAGGTGATATTATTGGCGGTGAGCGCATAATGCTGAATATCGCAGGCAATAGCACCGTCCGGTAAAGCGTTCTGGACCAAATCCGCAATATGATATTGCGCCAATGCCCCGCGTGTAACCTCAATCTGCTGCGCCATGCTCCGCTCCTTATTATCTTGTTTTGCTCTATATGGCTTCATTGGCATTTCACATACGCTATCTCAAGCCATTAGCGTTGGCGCGCCATCTGTCTGTTAAAAGCCGCGGCATATTATCCCCTATTGCCAATCTGGCACGGGCTGCTAACTCTATCCACGACACATGATTATGCGCAAAGTGTGCCGAAAGGGCGCGCTTTGGCGGGGAGCAAAATATGAGTGCGATTGCAGCTGTGGCAAATATTGCCGCTGAACCCAATTTCTTTGAGCAGATTACCGAGCCGGTTATCAATATATCGAATTTGATCTGGGCCGGTGACTGGAATGGTCAGAGTGTCCTGCCCTTCCCGCCCATGGTGATTATATTATTGGGCGCTGGCCTATATTTCATGATCGGCCTGCGCGGCTACCCCATAACCAAATTGGGCTTTGCCTTCAAATCGGTTTTCGGGCGCGGTGAAAAAGCCAAGGGCGCAGGCGAGATTTCGCCTTTTGCGGCGCTTTCAACTGCATTATCTGGTCAGGTTGGCACGGGCAATCTGGCCGGTGTGGCCACAGCGATTACGCTGGGCGGGCCGGGCGCGATTTTCTGGATGTGGGTCACGGCTTTGTTCGGCATGGCGCTGGCTTTTGCCGAAGGCTCTTTGGCCATTCGGTTTCGTGAAGTCTCCGCAGATGGCACCTATCGCGGCGGGCCGATGACCTATATTAAACTGGGTCTGGGCAAAAATTGGACATGGTTGGCCATATTATTCTGCATCGGCACGTTAATTTCCGCGCTGATTACTGGCAATGGTATTCAGGCCAATAGTCTGGGCGATAGCGCCAATGAGCTGTTTGGCGTTGCAGAATGGGTTGGCGGCGCGGTTGCAGCGGTTGCGGTGTTCATTGTGATTGTTGGCGGCATTAAATCCATTGGCAGCGTCGCCGAAACCGTGGTGCCATGGATGGCAGGCGCCTATCTGGCCATGGCGCTGGTCGCGCTTATCCTGAACGCGCCCTATTTGCCCGAAACATTTGGGCGCATATTTTCCGGCGCATTGGGTTATGATGCAGCGGGCGGCGGCATTGCGGGCGGTCTTATCATGATCGCCATTCGCGCCGGTGTGGCGCGCGGGCTATTTTCCAATGAAGCGGGCCAAGGCTCCACCCCCATTGCGCACGCCGTGGCGCAGACCAATGATCCAGCAGCACAGGGCCGTTTTGCCATGATGGGCTGTTTCATTGATACGGTTGTTATTTGCACCATGACAGCATTGGTTATCCTTACTGTATCGGGCGATTTTACCGCCACTGTGAACGGCGTAGAGCAAAGCGTCGAACATGCCTGGCAATCCGATCTGAACGGCTTTGCCATGACATCGGCCGCCTTTGGCGCGGCCTTCCCGCTGGATGTTGCAGGCATCCCCATTGGCACATTAATCGCCTCGGTGGCGCTCATATTGTTCGTTTTCACCACCTTGCTAACATGGAGCTATTATGGCGAGCGGGCCATCACCTTCATTTATGGCACCATCCCCGGCACAGGTGCAGGCGGAGAGAAGATATTGCACTTTTTATGGAAAATATTGTGGTGCGCGGTGATATTTGTCGGCTCTTTCGCGCCGCTAGACCTTATCTGGCGGCTGGGCGATATTTCCAATGCGCTGATGACCTTCCCCAATATTATTGCGCTGATGGCGCTATCGGGTGTGGTCTTTGCATTGGCAAAGGGGGACCGCACAGCAGGGACGGACCATGGCCGTGAGACACCGCCGGAATTGCTGGAAGAACCATCGGGTGCGCCGGGCCATTAAGGTCAGGGTCTATTAAAACTTTTGCCGCTATAGGCGTTTAATGGTCAATCTGCCCCGCCCGGGGCCAGAGCTAGAGCCAGAGCCAGAGCTAGAGCCAGAGCCAAAGAAAGCAATGCGCAGCCCATGCTGAAAAAACTCTACCAATGGACGCTGGACAAGGCCGCGCATGACAAAGCGCAGCATTGGCTGGCCGCAATCAGCTTTATTGAATCGAGCTTTTTCCCAATTCCCCCTGATGTCATGCTGGCGCCCATGTGTCTGGCGCGGCCAGAACGTGCCTTTCGCTATGCGCTCATCTGCACCATCGCCTCGGTGTTGGGCGCGATATTTGGGTATATGATCGGCTCTTTCTTATTTGATACCGTGGGCGTTTTCATCCTCGACCTTTATGGTTTGGGGGAGAAATTTGATGCTTTTCAAACCGAGTTTAATGAACAAGGCTGGGTAATCGTGCTGCTCGCTGGATTTACGCCCCTGCCATTTAAAGTCATTTCCATCGCCGCTGGCGCAACGGCCATGCCGCTATATGTGCTGATCGGCGCAGCCATAATAGCCCGTTCAGCGCGATTCTTTTTGGTGGCGGCATTGCTGTGGAAATTCGGCCCGCCCATGAAAGCGTGGATTGATAAGAATTTTGCTTTGGTCACAACCATTGTCGGCATTGTGTTTGTCGGCGGCTTTGTTGCAATCCGCTTTTTAGTCTAGGGGCTGTTGCACCCCAATAAAAGCGGCTTGATATTGCCGCTAATCGGTCGCAAAAATCTGCGCATCATCGCCAAAGCACTTAAACTCCAGCCCATTGCCGCTTGGGTCGGTAAGAAAAAACGTGCCTTGCTCCCCTGCCTCCCCAGCAAAGCGGATGCGCGGCGCGATCAAAAACTCCATGCCCTGCGCTTCCAATCTATCGGCCAATGCCTGCCAATCGGGCTTTTGCAAAATCACGCCAAAATGGAAAATCGGAACAGCATCGCCATCAACCTGATTCGTCTCAGCCCGCTTTGGCGCGGTGCGCGACGGGTCAAGATGCGCGACAATTTGATGGCCATAAAGATCAAAATCTATCCAGCCAGATGAAGACCGCCCTTCTGTACAGCCCAATATACCGCCATAAAATTGCCGCGCGGCATCAAGATCATGTACGGGGAAAGCGAGATGAAACGGGCGTAAATCTGTCATGGCTTGGCCAATTCAAAACAATGGTCATAATCCAGATTAGGGCTTTTGCCCTCTGCCTCTAAAGCCGCAGCATCAGCGGCAATGGCATTTTTAATTGCATCCAGCGCAAAATCGATGTCATTGCCGGTTTTGCCCTCTGCCCGCAATTGGTCACGCGCCCGGCTATCCAAAACACTGGCCAGCGTCTTTAAATCGCGCGCGGTTGGCGAAAGACCTTCACGCGCAAACACCTCATCATAAGCCAGAGCCATTATCGCGGCACATTCGGGCAGGCTGGGCTGCGGCGCAAGCGGCACTGCGGCATCCAGGCGCGACAGACATGGCTCCATCACCGCATCAACCGTGCCATTGGGGTCATTGGTTTCCTGCGCCGCAATCTGAAAGGCCCGCGCCTCGCTTTCCAGCAGCAATTGCACTTGTTGCGGCGTGGCTTTCAAATCCTTAATCAGCCTTTGCCCCAAATCGGCAAAAAATGTGCGTCCGCGCGCACCTATTAAAGGATAAGCCAGCGAAGACGTCTCGCCGCGCTCCTGACCGCCCGCAACAATGGCAAAAGCCACCGCGCAGCGCACATCCGCCTTTTGCTCCAATGAAAGCTGCAAAGAGGATTTAAATTCGGGCAATTCATCCTGCGCAAACGGATTTGCCTCATCCTCCCCCCCATCCTCTTGTGCCTGAAAGACGGGGTTGAGGGAAGCAGGCGCCGCAATATGAAAAGGTAGCGCCAAAGCAACGAAAAGAGATGTCATATGCATAATGGCCAGCCATAGCCCTAAGCGCTGACGCTGTCATGAACAAAGCAGCGCAGGCTTGCACAAAGAGCGACTTCGCGGCATGGAAATCGCTATGCAATGGTTAAAACAATTTCCGATACGCTTTCCAGCATTGACCGCGATATTTTTGGGCCTTGTTTCGTCTTTGGGCTTTGCGCCTTTTGGCCAATTTTGGATCACCTTCCTCGCATTTACCGCGCTTTTTGCGCTCCTTATAAAGACGGATAATCTAAAAACTCTGCTGAAAATCGGCTATGGCTTTGGCTGGGGTCATTTTTTCATAAGCTGTGTGTGGATACCGCAAACCTTTACCTATCAAGATGTCATGCCGCATTGGTATGGCTGGCCTGCTTTGGCGCTGCTCAGCGCTTATCTGGCGATTTACCCCATGGCCTCTATCGCAGCGGCAGGCTGGTTGACGCAGCGCATAAATGGGCAATATCGCGCGCCAATATTGGTCTTTGCGCTTAGCGGCACATGGATTATCGGCGAGATGCTGCGCGCCACATTATTTACCGGCTTTGCATGGAACCCGCTTGGCATAGCGATGGTGGATTTTGCTGGCCATAGCACCATTTTGGGCAGCTATGGGCTTAGCGGTGTACTGGTGCTGACGTCTGGCGCTATCTGGCTGCTAACCCGCAAAAATTTCATATTGGGCGGAACTGGACTGGCCGCAGCCTTATTGTTTTGGATAAGCGGTGTGCATATTGAGGTGACCCGCCCGATAGATAATGAAAAGCGCCCGCGCGTCACCATAGTTCAGCCCAATATCGGGCAGGATGTTGACTGGCAAGACCCCGCCATTTTGGCCCGCAACCGCGAAACTTTGCTGCGTCTGTCACGCGATGATAAGCCGCGCCCTCAAGACAGTAAGCGCATCATTTTTTGGAGCGAAAGCGCCATTAGTGACACGCTGGAAGATGGCTATCCTTCTTATTTTGCTGCACCTGATGAAGCGCTGCTTAACCGTATAACGCTGGCGCGGCTGCTTGGCCCTGATGATCTGCTGATTACCGGCGGCTTAAAATATGAATTTGCGCATAGCCCCGCACTGAACAGAAAGCGCCTGTCTGCAGCGCGCAACAGTGTGTTTGCGATTAATTCCAGCGCCGAAATCATTGGCAGCTATGATAAGGCGCATCTGGTGCCCTATGGCGAATATCTGCCGTTCAAACCCTTGCTGGACGCGATTGGCCTTGCGCAGCTTACCCAAAATACCGTGCCGTTTATTCCCGGCCCCGGGCCAGATAATATTGATCTGGGGCCATTGGGCAAAGCAGGGATAATGGTCTGTTATGAGGTGATTTTTTCTGGTCAGACGGTCAATCAAAAAACGCGGCCCGATTTTCTGTTTAACCCCAGCACTGATGCATGGTTTGGCTATTATGGGCCGCCGCAGCAATTGGCGCAGGCGCGGCTGCGCGCAATAGAGGAAGGCCTGCCCATCATCCGCACCACGCCAACCGGCATCTCTGCCATTATTGATGGCCATGGCCATGTGCGCGGCAAAATTCCCTGGAGTAAGCAAGGACGATTGGACGGGGATTTGCCGCCGCCATTGCCCCCCACAACATTTTCGCAATATGGTAATATCCTGCCGCTGTCTCTGGCCATCATATTGATATTAATCGCGGTTGCCATAGGCGCACGGCGGCGCTAAAGGGCACATATAACGAATTCTTTATATCTTTTTTGCTTCCAGCGAACAGGCAGGTTCTCATGCGCAACAGTTTTCTTTTCACTTCCGAATCAGT
>CAZAHS010000098.1:0-8336 GCA_964484855.1 uncultured Sphingomonadaceae bacterium
CCGCCCATTCTTTTTGGCGCCCGCCGGGCCTTATTGGCCCGCCCCTCGCAAGGCCCTGGGCCGTGAGAGAAAAGAGACTCCCGTGAGAGAAAAAACTCCCCTCTCCCCTCACCCCACCACCTCCCATGGCTTTCATTGACTTAGTGCCTTGCCATTTGCGGTCAATCGCGCCAAATGCTGATCTATGACCGAGATGATTAAAATTACCCTGCCCGATGGTTCCCAGCGTGATGTCGAATCAGGCACTACGCCTGCGCAAATTGCTGCTGATATTGGCCCCGGCCTTGCCAAGGCGGCCATGGCCGCGCGCATTGATGGTGAAGTGCGCGATATTATGCGCCCGCTTACGCAAGATACTGCGCTTGCGCTGATAACCGCGCGCGATGAGGCTGATGCGCTGGAGCTGGTGCGCCATGATTTTGCCCATGTGCTGGCAGAGGCAGTGCAAAGCCTGTTCCCCGGCACACAAATCACCTTTGGCCCTGCCACTGATGACGGCTTTTACTATGATGTAAAAGCGCCCGATAGCCGCGCCCCCTTTTCCATGGATGATCTGCCCGCCATTGAAGAGGAAATGCGCCGCATCATTAAGGCGGATAAGCCTTTAATTCGTGAAGTGTGGGCGCGTGCTGATCTGATTAAAAAATGGTCGGATGAGGGCGAGAGTTTTAAGGCCGAATGGGCGAGCGAGCTGCCCGAAGGGGAAGAGCTAACCGTCTATTGGTCAGGCCAGCCAGACAGTGATGGCGCGTGGATGGATATGTGCCGCGGGCCGCATCTGGCCAGCACGGGAAAATTGGACCCACAGGCATTTAAGCTGATGCGCGTAGCGGGGGCCTATTGGCGCGGTGACCAGCGCAATGCGCAGCTTACCCGCATTTACGGCACCGGATGGCTTAACAAAAAGCAGCTTAATGCACATCTTAACATGCTGGAAGAAGCGGCCAAGCGCGACCACCGCAAATTGGGCCAGGAAATGGACCTGTTCCACTTTCAGCCCGAAGCACAAGGATCATGCTTTTGGCATCCGCAGGGCTTTGTTATCTGGCGCGAGCTAGAGGCCTATATGCGCCGCGCCATTGATGCCGGCGGCTATGAAGAGATTAAGACCCCGCAGCTTATGGATGTGAAGCAATGGGAGCAATCGGGCCATTGGGGCAAATATTCTGAAAATATGTTTGCCGTGCCTGATGAGGTTCCCGATGCGGAAAGTGACGGGCCGGTGATTAGCGGCAATGGCGATATGATGGCGATTAAGCCGATGAATTGCCCTGCCCATGTGCTCGTTTTCCGCCAGGGCATGAAATCCTATCGTGATCTGCCATTGCGCTTGTTCGAGCATGGTTGTTGCCACCGCAATGAGCCGCATGGCGCGCTGCACGGCCTGATGCGGGTGCGGCAATTTACGCAGGATGATGCGCATATTTTCTGCCGCGAAGACCAGATTGTTGAAGAAACTCGGATTTTTTGTGAGCTGGCAGACCGCATCTATAAAGATTTGGGTTTTGAGAAATATGCCATCAAGCTGGCGCTGCGCCCTGAAAAACGTTTTGGCAGCGATGCGGATTGGGACAAAGCCGAGGAGGAATTGCGCCAAGCCGTGATTGATGCAGGCATGGCCACGGAAGAATATGGCTGGGAAGAATTGCCCGGTGAAGGCGCATTTTACGCGCCCAAGCTGGAATGGCATTTAACCGATGCGATTGGCCGCACTTGGCAGGTGGGCACGATACAATCAGACCGCGTGCTGCCCGAACGTCTGGACGCCAGCTATATTGGCGAGGATGGGAATCGCCACCGCCCCGTCATGCTGCACCGCGCGATTTTTGGCAGTTATGAACGCTTTATCGGCATTTTGATCGAAAATTATGCAGGCAAATTGCCGGTCTGGCTGGCCCCGACACAGGCGGTGGTCGCCACCATTGTTTCAGATGCTGATGATTATGCGCGCGAAGTAACGGCCAAGCTAAAAGCCGCTGGCATCCGCGTTGAGGCGGATCTGCGCAATGAAAAGATCAATTATAAGGTGCGCGAACATAGCCTGATGAAAGTGCCGAACCTGCTGGTCGTCGGCAAACAGGAAGCCGAAAAGGGCAGCGTGGCGCTGCGCCAATTGGGCGAGAAACAGCAGCAATTCCTGCCGCTTGATGAAGCCATTGCCATGCTAAAACGCGCCGCCACCCCGCCCGATTTGAAAGGGTAAGCGGGTGCTTCGCTGGCTATTGCGGCTGGTCGCGCTTGGCGCATTTATCGGCATAGCCTTTCTTAGCTATGGTTATTGGGAGGCAACACGCCCGCCCATTGCAAGAACAGCAACTATTGCGCTGAAAGATTGGCCGGATAATATGCCGCCCCTGCGCATAGTGCTGCTGGCCGATACCCAAATGGCGGGGCCGGACATGACGCCGGAGCGACTAAAAGATATTACCGCGCAGATTAACCGCGAAAAAGCTGATCTGGTGCTGCTTGGCGGTGATTATATCAGCGAAAAAACAGCTGCAACTGCGCATTACAGTGCAGATGAGGCGATTGCCCCGCTTGCAGATTTACAGGCCAGGCTGGGCGTTGTCGCGGTGCTGGGCAATCATGATTATTGGGCAAATGAAGCTGCGTTTATCGCTGCATTAAAACAATATAATATTAGCCTATTGCGCAATCAGGCCATAGCTATCGGACCGGTTAATCTGGTTGGCATTGATGACGAATTTACCGGCCATGCCGATGTTATGGCGGCCTCCACGTCGCTTGCGCTATTGCCAGATGCTCCCAATTTGGTGCTGACACATGATCCGGATATTATTCCCGATATTCCTTTTGATACAGCGCTTATCATGGCGGGGCATACCCATTGCGGGCAGATTGTTTTGCCCTTTATTGGCCCGCTAACCTCAGTTTCAAAATATGGCATGCGCTTTCATTGCGGCCTTTTTGAAGATGAGGGGCGCAAAATCGTTATAACTGCGGGAACAGGGACCAGCATATTGCCCCTGCGCATAGGTGCGCGGCCTGATTATTGGGTCATCACGCTGCTGGCAGCGGACGATGCTGACGCATAAAGGCGGCGGTTAAAAACAAGATGCCATAGTAGCGGGCAGTCAATAGCCCGCCGCCTAAGCCCAATAAAATACCGCGCCTTATAACCCGATGGCGGTTAGCAATTGCTGTGTCCAAATGCCGTTGCTTTCGCGAAATTGGAAGGTGTTGGTATAGGCCCATGGGCAGCCATCAATACCTGCCTCGCCAAAGGCTGTGGTCACCGCTTCATAATATTCGGCGCGTTGGCCCAGCGACACATCTTCAAAGACGCCATATTCGCCTAGCCATAATGGCACGCCGGTACGCTCTGTAAAGTCTCGCGCAATCTGTACGTCACGCGCCAATTGTTCGCGGTCCGCCTGTGTGAACAAAACACCCGTGGGCAAGACCGGGGTGATGAAAAATGCACCCTGATGGGTAAAGCCAAAGGGATCATAATAATGGAAGGTTGCGATAATATTGGGGTCATCAGGCAGGTTCAATGTCGGCAAAGAGCGGATGCTGCTAAACCCTTCGCCGCCAATAACTATAGGGCGTGTGGGGCTGGACACACGGATTTGCGCAATGGCCGGTTCCAAAACGCTCAACAAATTGCTGTTGTTCAGATTATCGGTTGGCTCATTGAGCAATTCAAACCATAAATCTTCATCGGGAATATCGGCAAAACGGTCGCTAATCTGGCGCCAAATCCCTGCGAATCGGTCCGTTTCCTGTGCCGGATTTTGATAAATATTGCCCTGCGGATCGCTATAATTGTGCAGATCGAGCACGACGCGCAAATTGGCGGCGCGCGCTTGATCAATCACCTCTATCACCCGCGCAAAGAACACTGGATCAATGGCGTAAGGCGCGGTTGTTGCGGCGTGGTTGGAGAAGCGCACGGGCAAGCGCACAGCCTCAAAACCCTCCGCGGCAATAGAGGCAAAATCAGTGTCATTGATCGGACGGCCAAAATCGCCTTCTTCTGGCGCTTCCAAATGGTTGCCCATGTTGATGCACGCGCCAATCTGGGCATCCTCCTGCGTTAAGCTTGCCCCTGTTGGGCCAGGCTCTGCCGGTGGAGGCGGAGGTGGCGGCGGAGGCGGCGGTGGAGGAGGTGGTGGTGGGGGCGGCGCAGCCGCAATTGGCGGCGGCTGATTAGACACCGCGCCCGAAGACGAATCAGAATCCCCGCCACATGCGGAGAGAAGAAAGAGCGAGCTAGTCGATAGAAAAAGCAGCGTTTTAGTTTTGGACATCCTACACCTTATTTTGTTAGCGCTAACATAGTAGTCACATATTTTATATTCTTGCAAGCATCATATCTTTAGCGATATAATCCGGGTGTTTCACGCGCTGTTAACGCCATGCTATTGCGTGTATTTTTGCCGGTTGAGGAGAGACAAAATGCATGCTTTAAAGCTATATTGCGGCATTATCCTTATGCTTATAGCTGGGTGCAGCGATGCCCCCAAAACCCCTATAGATCAAGGCAGCCCTGCAGATCAAAGCGGCGGCTCGGCCAATATTGTGGCGGGATATAATGCGCCGCAACAGGCCTATCACGCCGCCAATGGGCGCATGCATGCGGGTATGAACGTCATTAATGAAGATGCCGATATCGCCTTTATTCAGGGCATGATACCCCATCATCGCGGTGCGGTAGAGATGGCCAATATTATATTGCAGCATGGCGATGATGAGGAAGCCAAGGCATTGGCCCGGGATATTATCGCGGCACAGGAAAAAGAAATTGCTTGGATGAAAAGCTGGCTACAAGAACGCGGCTTAAAAGAAGTCAATCCTGACAATGCCCCTGCCAATGCACCGGATCATGAGGCTATGGGGCATTAATGCGCCATATAGCATCTCTATAAACGGCTATTTATATGATGAGCATATGGCTGGTAATGAAAGCGGGCCAAATATGGGGCCAGATATGGGACAGATATCGGGCAAAATTGCCTAAAAAGCGCAAAAATAGCGTATAGCATCCTCCTTACGCCTTTTGCCCCTTTATTATACTGACAAAAAACTCTATCAGCCATTTGTAAACAGATTCAGGAGAATGACCCATACGCTCGCCAACATCCCGCCGTGGACCTTCAGCACCACCGAAAAACGGTCCCCGCTTTAACGATTTTATCCAATCATCCACTGTGCGTGTGATTGATGACCAGGGCGAAAATCTGGGCATTTTAGATACTGATGATGCCATTGACCGCGCCAAAGCGGCGGGGCTTGATCTGGTTGAGGTTTCCCCCAATGCGGAGCCGCCGGTTGCCAAATTTTTGGACATAGGCAAGTTTAAATATGAGGCCCAGAAAAAGGCCAATCTTGCGCGTAAGTCACAAAAAACGCAGGATATTAAAGAAATCAAGATGCGCCCCAATATCGACACGCATGATTATGGTGTGAAGATGAAAAAAGTGCATCAATTTATCGGCAATGGCGACAAGGTGAAGATAACTTTGCGTTTCCGTGGCCGTGAAATGGCGCACCAGCAATTGGGTATGCAATTATTGCAGCGCGTTCAGGAAGACACCAAAGAGGATGCCAAGGTTGAAGCCTATCCCCGTTTGGAAGGCCGCCAAATGCTGATGGTTTTGTCACCCAAATAGAAGCGCGCAAATAATTTTTGCACCTGTTTCAACCAATGTGACCAAGTCACAATACTCCGGATATGGGCGGCCCTATAATGGCTGCATAAGGAGAATATTATGACAGTGAATTTGGGAAATGCAGACAGAGTAATCCGTATCGGCTTGGGCCTATTGGCCTTAGCAATGGCCTTTTTTGGCCCTTTTGCAGGCGGTGGATGGCAACAATGGGCCTCTATTGCCGTTGCTGTCATCATGATCGGCACCAGCAGCATGAAATTCTGCCCGCTCTACCGGATATTCGGTATCCGCACCTGCTCGATTAATTAATGCCGCAGGCTGGCACCATGTCAGTTGCTACAGATGATATAGCAAAGGTGCTGGCTGCAGCTTTTGGCCTGCCACATGATGATGATGCCCTATCAGCTTTTCAGCGGCAAGTAACAACCGCCAATATCAGCGCAGGGGCAACCCTGTTTGCCACGGGCGACATTTGCGAGAAATTCGTTTTTGTCGCCCATAGCCGCGCGCGGGTGCAGCTATCCACCAATTCGGGCCGTGAAATGATATTGTTTCGCCTGCAACCGGGGCAAAGCTGTGCGCTTACTACATCATGCCTGCTTACCGAATCGCCATATTATGCGCAGGGCATCGCTGAAACCGATATGACCCTGATTACCGCACCTGCTTCGGCATTTCGGCAGATGATTGATAGCAATCCGCAATTGGCCAAAGCCATGCTGGACAATTTTGCCTATCGTATCAGTGAGCTTACCGGCGTGATTGACCATTTGATATCGCGTGATCTCACTGCCCAACTTAAACAATTTCTGCGCAATAATGCGGGTGATGATGCGATTATCGCGCGTTCCCACCAACAAATTGCCGAAGAATTAGGGTCATCACGCGAGGTAATAACGCGCAAGCTGAAAATATTGCAGGATGATGGACTGGTTGGGCTGATGCGCGGCCGCATCCAACTGACCGGCCTTTAGTCAGCAGCAATCATCTCTTCGCTAAGCGCCCATAGCCGCTCGGCACTGTCTGGACCGACAGCATAGGGCTCTACATTTTTATACCGCAAAGGATTTTGCGGGTCGGCCAATTCGGCAATATCGCAATCCTCACAATATACGCCGCCTATCTTTGCCAATTGCCAATTGGTGGCGGCCCATAATGTGGTGCCTGCACCTTGAGCGGGTGTTTTGAACATTTTTGCGGCTGCTTCTGCAATTTCTCCATCTTCGTTGAGCCAACCCAGCGCGATCATTTCCTCACGCGGCAAATGGCGCTGCAACGGCGTTAATATGCCGCCTGGATGGACCGAAAAAGCGCGCCCGCCATAGTCTGCCAGCCGCTTATTAAGGGCAACCGCAAACAGCGCATTGGCCGTTTTTGACTGACCATAGGCCTGCCATTTATCATAAGGCTGCGCCCGGAAATGCGGATCATCCCAGCGAATATCGCTCAATTTATGACCCGTTGACGACAAGGCCACCACGCGCACATCACTCTGCAGTTGCTCGGCAGTTTTTTGCAATAACGGCATTAAGGCCTTGGTCAGCGCAAAATGCCCCAAATGGTTGACGCCAAATTGCTGCTCCCAGCCATTTGGCCCCACCCGCGTTTCAGGGCAGGCCATGATGCCAGCATTGTTAATCAGCAGGTCAAGACGGTCAAACTCGGCGCAAAAACCGTCAGCAAAGCCGCGCACAGAATCCAGATCAGCCAAATCCATGGAGTCAATCCGCACATCGCCCAGCACATCAACCAAAGCGGCATGCGCACGCGGCATATCACGTGCAGGCACAATGATTGTGGCGCCGGTTTTTGCTAAAGCCCTAACAGTCTCTTCGCCCAGACCGGAATAACCGCCCGTTACAATCGCAACCTTGCCATTAAGATTAATGCCCCGCAAAATAGCATCAGGCTTACTGAAAGTTTCGAAGCCGGAACGAATAGGATGTTGTTTTATCATTATTATTATATATCCTTAAAGGACCGCTTTATATGACTTAGTATATTATGTTGTTAGGTGTTTGTAAATTATGCCAATGCTTCTGACAGCGGAACATGTGTATAGCCCAGATCATGCGCTACCGCCTCATAAGTCACTTTGCCGTTCCAGACATTCAACCCGGCGGCCAGATGCGCATCATTGCGCAGCGCCTCTTTCCACCCCAAATTGGCAATGCGCAAAGCATGAGGCAGCGTTACATTATTGAGCGCATAGGTTGATGTGCGCGACACTGCGCCCGGCATATTGGCCACGCAATAATGCACAATATCATCCACCACATAAGTCGGTTCGGCATGGGTGGTGGCCTTTGATGTTTCAAAACAGCCGCCTTGGTCAATCGCCACATCGACCAGCACTGCGCCGGGCTTCATGGTACCCAGCATAGCGCGGGTTACCAGCTTGGGCGCAGCCGCGCCGGGAATCAGCACAGCGCCGATCACCAGATCAGCCTCTGCCACACATTCGGCCAAATTGGCCAGATTGGAAAAGCGCGTTTTTGCCCGCGCTTCAAAAAAATGCCCTAGCCGCTCCAGCACATCGGGGTCGCGGTCCAAAATGGTAACATCTGCGCCCAGACCCGCCGCCATTTGCGCGGCATTAAAGCCAACCACGCCGCCGCCAATGACCGCCACTTTGGCAGGGGCAACGCCCGGCACACCGCCCAGCAAGACACCGCGCCCGCCATGCGCTTTTTCCAGCGC
>CAZAHS010000099.1:0-8317 GCA_964484855.1 uncultured Sphingomonadaceae bacterium
TGGCGCGATATATTTTCATCACCGGCGGCGTGGTCTCATCACTTGGTAAAGGTCTTATGGCCGCTAGTTTGGCAGCTTTGCTGCAAGCGCGCGGATATAGGGTCAGGATCCGAAAGTTTGACCCGTATTTGAACGTCGACCCCGGCACAATGAGCCCTTACCAGCATGGCGAGGTTTATGTGACCGACGATGGTGCCGAGACAGATCTTGATCTGGGGCATTATGAGCGCTTTACCGGTGTTCCATCGCGGCAATCTGACAATGTTACATCAGGCCGCATCTACCAATCGATCATAACCAAAGAACGGCGCGGGGATTATCTCGGCGCGACGGTGCAGGTTATCCCGCATGTCACAGATGCTATTAAAGATTTTGCCAAGGATCAAACAGAGGATCTGGACTTTGTGCTGTGCGAGATTGGTGGCACAGTTGGCGATATTGAAAGCCTTCCCTTTATTGAAGCCATCAGACAATTGCGCAACGATATGCCGCGCGAGCAGACTTTATCAATCCATGTTACATTGGTGCCGTATATCAGCGCAGCAGGGGAGCTAAAAACCAAGCCGACACAGCATAGTGTGCGTGAGCTTGCCGCTCTTGGTGTGCAGCCTGATTTGCTGCTCTGCCGCTGTGAGCAACCGCTGCCGGAAAATGAACGCCGCAAGATTGCGCAATTTTGTAATGTGCGTGCCGAATCGGTCATTCCTGCTCTTGATGCTGACAGTATTTATTCTGTTCCCCTGCAATATCATGCAGAAGGATTGGATAGTCAGGTCTTACGCAGTTTTGGCATTGATGACGCGCAAGACCCGGATTTAAGCCGGTGGTATGATATTTGTGATCGCCGTAACAATCCGGAGGGTGAGGTCACTATTGGAGTCGTTGGCAAATATGTTGGCCTGCAAGACGCTTATAAGTCGCTGCAAGAAGCCTTGGTCCATGGCGGTATGGCGAACCGGGTCAATGTAAAAATACGCTGGCTGGATGCAGAGCTTTTTGAAAATGATCAGGATGACCTTGCTCTTCAGTTAGAGCCATTACATGGTATTTTGGTGCCGGGCGGTTTTGGTGAGCGCGGCAGTGAAGGCAAAATTGCCGCTGTGAAATTTGCCCGTGAACGCAATGTGCCGTTTTTCGGTATATGCTTAGGTATGCAAATGGCCTGTATTGAGGCAGCGAGGAATACCGCCAATATTCCTAATGCCGGCACAACGGAATTTGGCGAGACGCATGAACCCGTGGTCGGGCTTATTAATGAATGGATGAGTGAGGCGGGATTACAGAAACGCGGTGCCGATAGTGATATGGGCGGAACGATGCGGCTTGGCGCTTATCCGGCGCAATTGCTGGAAGATAGCTGGGTCGCGAGCATTTATGGCGAAACATTGGTTAGCGAGCGGCATCGCCACCGTTATGAAGTGAACAGCAATTATATGGAGCAGCTTACCAATGGCGGACTGGTTTTTTCAGGGCTTTCACCGGATGGTGAGCTACCCGAAATCGTGGAACGCCCTGATTTAAGCTGGTTTGTGGGCGTGCAATATCACCCTGAATTAAAAAGCAAACCATTTGAGCCGCACCCCTTATTCGCCAGCTTTATAGAGGCTGCTGTTCAGAAAAGCAGACTGGTTTAGGGTTTTCGCGACGGCCTAATAAATCCGCGCTATAAAATTAACGCCAGCGAATGTGCGGTCTGTCACAATCATGACCGAATTATGCTATTAATTCCATAATGGATGAGTTACAGAATCGTAACGATTTTAGGAAAACAGCATGCATGCATCACAGCTCCAGGAAAGGCTGGCGCAACATAGCCTCTTTGCTGATTGTGGAAGCGATGTGCTCGCGGATATTTTGCTGCGCGGCAATTGTTTGAATTTTTCGCGTGATGAAATCATCTTACGGCAAGGCGATTCTGGCGATGCTTTATATATTATTTTATCGGGCCTTGTGCGCATCAGCATGGTCGCTAGCAATGGCCATGAAATAATATTGGATTATGCAGAAAACGGCCATGTCATTGGAGAGATTGCCTTTTTCGATCATTGCACACGCACAGCTTCAGCAGAAGCGATGAGCGATGTAACCGCCTTATCTTTAAGCCGATCGGCGCTTGAAACCATTATGCAAAATCATAGCGATCTGGGTTTGCAGCTTTTAAAAGCAATGGCGCGCCGATTACGGCTAACCAATACAATTGTGGAGTCTGACCGGGCGTTTACATCTGGCCCCAGGCTTGCGCGCTATCTCTTCCGTCTTATGCTTGCCAATGCTGAAGACAAGGGCAGGCTTAAGCTGAAATTGAGTCAAAGCGAGTTGGGCAATTTTGTCGGGCTCTCTCGTGAGCAAATAAACCGTCAGCTTTCATCATGGTCTGAAAACGGCATTATACGTATGGAAGCGGGCTATTTACACATTGTCGACAAGCAATTGCTATTTGAAATTTCGGAAGCAGCAGGCTAGGGATTTAATTAACCGATTAATTATCAGTTCATATGATATAAGAACGTGTTTTACACATGGTATATGCGACCCTGACTATGTGTAAGACGCTGGCGCCAAATGGGGCGTCGGGGGCGGCATCATTAATGATGCCGCCCCTATATTTTCTAGCTATCTGTTTTGTTAAAAGCAGAACCAGCCAGCAGATTATGCCGCAATATTTTTGCCATCAATATTTTTGTCATCCGCTGCATCATTGACTGATTCAAGCCGCGGCGAAACATGCTCAGCACCCGTGCTGATAGAGATTTTCTTCGGCTTCATCGCTTCTGGAATTTCACGGACAAGGTCAATTGTCAGCAGTCCATCTGCTAATTTGGCATTTTCAACCAAAACGAAATCGGCCAGCTCAAATTTGCGTTCAAAATTGCGATTGGCAATACCAAGATGCAGAAATTCTGCTTTATCGGCTGATTCTTCTGATTTTCGGCCGCTGATCGTCAGCAGGTTCTGCTGGGCAGTAATTTCAATATCATCCTGTTTAAATCCCGCCACGGCTAGGACCACAGAATATCTGTCATCACTCACGCGGGAAATATTAAACGGGGGGTAATTATCGCCATTGCCATTACGATGCTGGTTTTCCAGCAGATCAAACAGACGGTCAAAACCAACTGTGGTGCGGCGATAGGGTGAGAAATCAAAACGTGTCATAACATCCTCCAAAAGAGCAATATTTACACCATCAGCCATCAGGCCTGACGGTTAGGTTAATGTAATGTCCCGACAATTCGGCGACACATTCAATTTGGGATGTTGTTTAATTATGTCAAGTGGCGGCTATTTCAAACTCAGATGCAGACCGTCGAGTACAGGCCATCGCGCCAATATTTATCGCTTTACGACTTATGAGTGAGGCTGGAATTTTGAATTTCGCGCGACAAAAAAAGGCGCTCGGCAGTTTCCCGCCGAGCGCCAATCGATCTCGCCTACAACACCGAAGCGGAGGCGAAAGACCGTATTGAACAATGGATTCCCCAAACCATTATTCAATGCCCCGAAATTACAGATGCGTATCTGAACTCCGAATATTTGTGACCTTTCAAAATCGCAGAGCATTTGGCCAGTGAAATGCACCCTGACGGGTATTTTTTGTTTAATATCGTGTTCATTGTGCAACACATAGTTACCAGATATTGCTTAGAACTGACTTTCATGGCTAAGCGTGACATCAGAAGATGCCAATTTTGGCAATTATCGTAAACAGGACATCATTATCCAACCATGTTGACAGTCTTTGAACGGACCATTGCCAAGCGCTATTTGCTGCCAGCACGCTCGGAAGCTTTTATTTTTTTGGTGGCGGCCATTTCCATGATCGCGGTGATGTTGGGCGTAGCTGCACTTATAATGGTTATGAGCGTCATGAACGGCTTTCGCGCTGAGCTGTTGGACAGAATTGTTGGCCTAAATGGCCACGCACTTATCCAAGGCTATGGCGGGCGGCTCGACAATTGGGAGGACTTGCTGGAAAAAGCACGCAAGACCGATGGCGTTGTTTCAGCATCCCCGCTTATTGAACAGCCTTTGCTGGCAACTTTTAATGGCCGGGTTGAAGGGATATTGGTACGCGGCAATGATGCAGCAACAATTGATGGTTTGAACGAGCAACTGCAACAGGGTAATTTGGCCGATATCAAGGCTGGATCAGAGAAGATTGCCATCGGTGTTGGTCTGGCACAAAATTTGGGCGCGCGTGTGGGTGACCGCATAACCGTTATAAATCCGCAAGGCAGAGCAACGCCATTTGGTACGGTTCCGCGAGAAATATCTTATGAAATCGGTGCGATTTTTGAAATTGGTGTCTATGAATTTGATAAGCTGTTTGTAATCATGCCCATAGCTGATGCGCAAACCTTGCTGCTATCGGGTGACAGTATTGGCATGATCGAAATCACTACTGAAGACGCTGATAATGTGAATGAGATTATCGCTCCGCTTATCCCGCAGGTCGGGAATAAAGGCATAGTGGTCGATTGGCAGTCACTAAATGCAAATGTTTTTGAGGCGCTGAAAGTGGAGCGCGTTGTGATGTTTGTTATATTGTCTATTATCATCTTGGTCGCAGTGTTTAATATTCTGTCTTCATTGATTATGTTGGTGCGGGCAAAGACTCGCGATATTGCGATATTGCGAACAATGGGCGCTTCGCGACGCTCTATCATGAAGGTGTTTGTCTTTATCGGCACCATTGTCGGCATAATTGGTGCGGGGGCGGGCACAATCCTTGGCTTGTCGCTGCTCAATATTCGTCAAGCCATTGTGAATTTTGTGCAATATGTCAGCGGCGCCACCATATGGGATCCATCTGTAAGGTTCCTAACCGAATTGCCCAGCAAGACGGACCCTTTTGAGGTAACACTTATCGTTATATTGGCAATAGGAGCGAGCTTTTTGGCAACCCTATATCCTGCATTTAAGGCCGCAAATACTGATCCTGTTCAGGTGCTCCGTTATGACTGATAACACCGCAAATTACATTGCATCATTAAGCGGCGTCACACGTTCATTTACGCAGGGCGATGTTACCATAGACGTTTTGCGCGGCATTAATCTTGATATTCGTCCGGGTGAGATTGTTGGGCTTTTGGGGCCGTCTGGGTCAGGCAAATCAACCTTGTTACAGGCTGTTGGCCTGTTGGAGGGTGGTTTTGGCGGATCAATTCGTCTGGGCGGAACCGAAGCTGCAAAACTGGATAGTCAGGGCCGTACTGCTTTGCGCAAAGAGTTTATGGGGTTTGTGTATCAATTTCACCATTTGCTTACCGATTTTGATGCGGTTGAAAATGTTGTGCTGCCCCAGCTTATTCAGAATAATGATCGCGCAGCAGCCGAGGCAAGGGCGGAGGAGCTGCTAACCGCTCTTGGTTTAGGAAGCAGATTGCGTCACCGACCCAGCAAATTATCCGGCGGAGAACAGCAGCGCGTTGCCGTTGCGCGGGCGCTAGCTAACCGCCCGCAATTGGTTATGGCGGACGAACCGACGGGAAATCTTGATGAGAGCACATCGCAAATAGTGCTCGATCAGTTTTTGTCTTTGGTTCGCGGAGAGGGCAGCGCCGCATTAATCGCTACACATAATGAGCGTCTTGCGGCGAAAATGGACCGCGTGGTAAAATTGCAAGAGGGCCATTTGGTCGAATTATAATATTTTATGCATCTTATGGGCCATCTGGCTAAGATGCTTTATGAACCAAATGTAACAATTTGGCATTTTTGACCGAAAAGCTTGTTAATCTTTACTTTTATATTCTGGCCATTGTGCCGGAGCAAAGGACGTGAATATGTGGGAATCATTGCAAGCCTGGTTTTTGAGCTTCGGTCAGGAATATGGCGTAAACCCTGTTATATTTGGCGCGATTTATGTTGGTGCCATTCCGTTTTTCACCCTTTCTATCGCATGGCTGGTGCGTAACAAACGCGCCGGCAAATCAATTGTTTTGCCAGTATTATCAGCGGGTTGTTTTTTCGTCTCTGCTTATGTCTATCTTGCTATAGCGGGCAAAAATATCCCTGAATGGGTTTGGATATTCCTAGGCGCTTTGATCGTTTACGGCACATATTCGACGGTCAAAAGCGTCCGTTCCAAAATATCTGATGCGGACGGCGCTGCCGAACCGGTTTAGCTTACAGCGAAAGCAGCTAAATATATCAGCCAAATTGGACGCGTAGCTATCCACAAGATAGGAGCGATTGCGGCGTTTATACATTTGCCAGAATCGCTTCCTGTCTGCACATTGGGATATGGCTATAGATCCCTTTGTTCCGCTGCGTGTTTATTCATCTTATACAATGCTAGATGGGGCTATTGACCCTAAAGATATTGCGACTTTGGCCAAAGAGCGGGGTTTCCCTGCAATAGCAATTGCTGACCGCAATGGGCTTTATGGCTGTATGGCATTTGCAGATGCATGCTTTGCTGCTGGCATTCAACCGATTATCGGCGCGACTTTGGCCATTATAAGACCGGGGCAAGAGGGCCGCGATCAGCCGCTTATTGATTGGCTGGCACTCTATGCGCAAAATGCCGCCGGTTATGAAAATCTGTGTAAGCTTGTATCTGCGGCCCATCTTGACCGGCCCATTGAATTACCGCCACATGTTACACTGGAGCAGTGCACAAAATATAATGAGGGTCTTATCGCTCTTACAGGGGCAGGTGAGGGCGCATTAACCCGCTTGCTGGCACAAGAACAGCATGACGCAGCAGCAGATTATTTTGGCCAATTGCAATATGCGTTTCAGGATCGGCTTTATATTGAGCTGGCACGGCGTGATGACAGGGCTGAGGATTTGGCGGAAGATGCCCTGATCGCCATGGCCTATGCGCATAATGTTCCATTAATTGCGTCTAACCCCGCTTGTTTTGGAGAACCTGGTTTCTACAAAGCACGTGAAGCGATGATGTGCATTGCTGAAGGCGGCTATCTGGATGCAGGGGACCGTGAAAAAGGTTCGACCGAGGGGTGGCTAAAAAGCGGCGCAATGATGCGCGAAATATTTGCCGATATTCCCGAAGTGCTTACCAACACATTGGTCGCAGCACAGCGCTGTGCTTTTGCTCCGCCCAAAAGAGACCCCATATTACCCAGCCTAGCCGGTGATCTTGCCGGCGAGGAACTGGAATTGCGGGCACTATCGCGTAAAGGATTAGACGACCGTTTAAGGCTTTATAATGATCTGCCCGATGACGAGCGGCAAAGCTATTATGACCGCCTTGATTATGAGATTGAAATCATAATCAAAATGGGTTTCCCCGGCTATTTCCTTATTGTTGCTGACTTTATTCAATGGGCTAAGGAGCAGAATATACCGGTCGGCCCTGGCCGTGGTTCCGGTGCTGGTTCAGTAGTTGCTTGGGCGCTGACCATTACCGATCTTGATCCGTTAAAGCTGGGCCTTCTTTTTGAGCGGTTTCTTAATCCTGAACGCGTTTCCATGCCGGATTTTGATATCGACTTTTGTGAGACGCGGCGCAGTGAAGTTATCCGCTATGTGCAGAAGAAATATGGCGATGATACTGTCGCGCAGATTATCACCTTTGGTAAGCTGAAAGCACGCGCGGTGCTGCGTGATACGGGCCGTGTTTTGCAAATGCCTTATGGTCAGGTGGACCGGCTGTGCAAGATGGTGCCCAACCACCCGACAGACCCGTGGAAACTGGACCGCGCGCTAAAAGGTGTTTCGGAGCTGCGCGAGGAATATAATAAAGACCCCAAGGTAAAAGAGCTGATTGACCTTGCATTGCAGTTAGAGGGTTTGCCGCGCCATAGCTCCACCCATGCTGCTGGTGTGGTGATTGGTGACAGACCGCTTAATCAATTGGTGCCGCTTTATCGCGATCCGCGCTCCGACATGCCGGTTACGCAATTTGATATGAAATTTGTTGAAAAGGCTGGTCTGGTTAAGTTTGACTTTCTGGGTCTAAAAACGCTTTCCGTTCTCCACAAAGCGACAGAAATGCTCGCGCGGCGCGGCGTGAGCGTGGACCTCAATACGCTCGCTTGGGATGATCCTAAAGTTTACGAATTGCTGCAACGCGGTGAAACTGTGGGCGTGTTTCAGTTGGAATCTGAAGGCATGCGCCGCACATTGGCTGCGGTTAAGCCCAGCAATTTTGGCGATATTATCGCGCTGGTATCTTTATATCGGCCCGGCCCGATGGATAATATTCCCAGTTTTGGCGCGCGCAAAAATGGCGAAGAAGAAATATCCTATCCGCATCCATTGCTGAAAGATATTTTGGCAGAGACTTATGGCATTATTGTCTGTCAAGAACAGGTGATGCAGGCCGCTCAGGTGTTGGCTGGCTATT
>CAZAHS010000100.1:0-8316 GCA_964484855.1 uncultured Sphingomonadaceae bacterium
CCTATGCCGCCGCTGCCCATAGTAACCGCTGCTATGCCCAGCGACAGCGGGATATTGGCATCGGTGGATGATGCTGTCTGGCGCGGGGTGACCTGTAATTGGCGCATCGCCGCAAGCGCATTGGCCACCAAAGGCGCATCATCTGCATTGGTGCCAGCGGGGCGCAGGCCAACGGCTTTGACCTCAACGGTTAGCGCGTCATTGGCCTTGCGGCGGGCATTTTCGATATCCAGCGCCTCAGCCATAGCGGTCTGGAACGCAGCGTCCAATGCGGCCAGTTTTTCCGGATTGGCAGAGCGCATATCAACCTCCATCCAGCTGGTAAAAGGGATGGAATTGATCGATGTGCCGCCGCCAATGCGCCCGACTGAAAAGGTGGCTTTTGGCCCATCTTGCGTGATCGGCGTAGCAGCGGCGGTGAAACGGGTTATCGCCTCTGCCAACGCCTGATGCGGGTGAGCGCGGCCAAATGCGCCATAGCTATGGCCGCCCGGACCGCTAAAGGTAACGCGGTACCGGTTGGAGCCGACCGCAGTGGTGACCAGCTTGTCATGGCCGCTGCCATCAACTGCTATCATGCCGTCAATATCGGGGCCGCCTTCAGCAAAAAGCGCCCGCACACCGCGCAAATCGCCCAAGCCTTCCTCACCCACCGAAGCGATGAACAATATATCGCGCTCTGTGGTGATATTGTGCTTTTGCATGACCTCTAAAAGAGAGAGCAAGGCAGTCAGCCCGCGCGAATTATCGCCAATGCCGGGCGCGAAAAACTGATTGCCCTCACGGCGCACCGTAACATCGGTTTCAGCAGGGAACACCGTATCCAAATGCGCCACTAAGGCCAGCGCAGTGTGTTTTTTGCCCTTGCCTGCGCCCGTTCCGGCCCGACGCGCAATGACATTGCCCGTGCCATCAATGCGCACATCATCCAGACCCATTGCGCGCAGCCGCCGCGCATAATCCGTAGCGCGTGCATCTTCGGCAAAAGGCGGTGCGGGGATTTGCGTGATAGCGATCAAGCGTTCATTATTCTTCTCGCGCATATCCTCTAAAGATTGCAGCGCAGCCGAGACGTCAGCCTGCGCCGCTATACCGGCCATTTCTGTATCACTTAATGGTGTGTGCGCAGATAATGGCGCCGATAAGGGCGTGGCGGCCAATGCCATAGCCGCAAGAGAGAGCATATAACGGGATTTGGGGAATATCATGGCGCTGCCTTATAATGGGTTTTGGCAATGGTAACTTATTAGCCCACCCCCCTCAAGTAGCGAAGCGGTAGGGGGGAAAGACTCCCCACCCCCCTCAAGTAGCGAAGCGGTAGGGGGTGAAAAGACTCCCCTTTTGGCGTTTCTTGATTGTGTGCCTGATGGAGAGGCATCCTTCGACAGGCTCAGGATTAACGGAAAAAGGGGGCGGTAACGGGATGGGTGGCTTCAGCGGAATGGGTGGGTTTCATAAACAAAACTTATGCGGCGCTAACCAGTCATTAACCAATTTCCTTCACTCAAGTTTCTGAAGCGTAAAGGCATAAAAGCGCCTGATGCAGAAATAAGGTTGGAAGCATATGGTAAACACTCCCGAACAAGTTGATGTCGCGATCATCGGCGCAGGCCCGGCTGGACTAACAGCCGCCTATTTGCTGAGCAAAAAGGGCTATAGCGTCACCGTCATCGAAAAAGACGAGAAATATGTCGGCGGGATTAGCCGCACCGTGGAGTTTGAAGGCTATCGCTTTGACATTGGCGGCCATAGGTTTTTTTCAAAAAGTCAGGAAGTGGTCGATCTGTGGAATGAGATTCTGCCCGACGACTTTATCCAGCGCCCACGCATGAGCCGCATCTATTATGAAGGCAAGTTTTACAGCTATCCGCTGCGCGCTTTTGAAGCCCTTTGGAATTTGGGCATTTGGCGCTCAACCCTGTGCATGACAAGCTATTTGCGCTGGAAGCTGTTTCCCAAAAAGCAGGTAAAAAGTTTCGAGGATTGGGTGGTTAACCAGTTCGGATATAAGCTATATTCCATCTTTTTCAAAACCTATACCGAAAAAGTATGGGGTATGCCATGCGATGAAATGTCCGCCGATTGGGCTGCGCAGCGCATTAAGGGGCTTAGCCTGTGGAGCGCGGTTACTGATGGTCTGAAACGCTCGCTGGGTCTTAACAAAAAGCCCAATGACGGCATGGCCACCAAAACATTGCTGGAAACCTTTCGCTATCCGCGCCTTGGCCCCGGCATGATGTGGGATGCAGCGCGTGATTTTGTCTGTGATAAGGGCAATAGCGTCATGATGGGCCATGCGCTCAAACAATTGGCGCAGGATGCCGATGGCAATTGGCGAGTCAGCACGGATGCCAAAGATGGCGGCACGGTTATTGCGGCCAAACATGTTATCAGCTCGGCCCCGATGCGGGAGCTTTCTGCCCGCATTCACCCGCTGCCAGAATCGTCACTGGAAGCCAAAAAGCTGAACTATCGTGATTTTCTCACCGTTGCGCTGATGGTGAAATCAGAGGATCTGTTCCCCGATAATTGGATCTATATCCATGATGACCGAGTGCAGGTTGGCCGTGTGCAGAATTTCCGCAGCTGGTCCCCTGAAATGGTGCCCGATGCCGATATGGCCTGTGTGGGCCTGGAATATTTCTGCTTTGAAAATGATGGCCTATGGTCATCAAGCGATGAGGATTTAATCGCGCAGGCCACCCGCGAGATGGAAATTTTGGGCCTTTGCGACCCTAAAGATGTCGTAGGCGGCGCGGTTGTGCGGCAAGAAAAAGCCTATCCGGTTTATGATGATGAATATGAGGCCAATGTTGAAACGATGCGCAAGGATTTGGAAGCGCGCTTCCCCAACCTGCACATGGTTGGCCGCAATGGCATGCACCGCTATAATAATCAGGATCATGCCATGATGACGGCGATGCTGACCGTAGAGAATATCGAAGCGGGCAGCCGCAAGTTTAACATCTGGAATGTGAACGAAGATGCGGAATATCATGAAGCCGGTGATGAGGGCGCGCAAACCATGCTGGACGGTGCGCAAAACGCACCTGCAAAAGGTTCTGAAAGTTCAGGCGCTGATGCTGCCGGGCAGTTAACCGAGGGGCAGAAAATCGCCCTGCAATCAGAGCGCGCAGTGCCGCAGCGTGTTGATGCCAAGCAGAAAATCAATCGGGCCGCCTAAGCCATAGATGCGCAATATAATGTCCACCACCCCGCCATCCCCTGCCATGATGCTGTTTGAACGGCTGCGCAGCCTGACCGCATTTCGCTATTTGCTGGTCAGTGTCGGCGCGTTGGCGGTTGATATGGGCGTGTTTCTGGCAGTTTTGAATATTAGCGGACAGGCCGCAGCCGCCTCTGCGATAGGCTATAGCTGCGGTATTATGGCCCATTGGCTGCTGTCATCTCGTAAAGTCTTTGCAGACCGGGTTGCCAGCGGCGGATTTGACCGTACACGGCAAAAGGCAATGTTTGTAATTTCTGCGCTCATCGGTTTGGGGCTAACCGTGGTGATTGTCTGGAGTGCCGATCAAATGGGCTTTGACCCGCGGCTTGCCAAATTGCTGGCTATCGCGGCGAGTTTCTTCACCACCTATTTGCTGCGCAACCATCTGGTTTTTCGCAAATGGGCATGATCGGGCGGCCAGCAATAGGCGATAGGCGATAGGCGATAGGGAAACAGCAGTAAGTGTGATGATAAATGGGGAAGCATTATGGAAAGGGTAGTTAAAGCCGATACGCTCGCGCAAATCGCTGCGCATGATGCTGCCCAAATGGTGCGTTTGCCTGCGGTGATCGGCATCTGGCTGCTGGTGAGTGTGCTTTTGCTGATTATCGCGGCGCCCGGCATAGTGGCGATGCGCTTTCCCGACCCTGATGACCTGCTGCGCCTGTTGCAAGTGCGTGACTGGCTGGCGGGGCAAGACTGGTATGATGTGCGGCAATATCGCATGAACGCCCCTGAAGGCGCGCCCATGCACTGGTCACGTCTGGTTGATGTGCCGCTGGGCATCGTCATTGCCGTGCTCACTCCCATTTTGGGATCGTCATTGGCAGAAATGGCCGGCCTTATCATTGTTCCGGCCATCACCCTATTATGCGTTATGTGGCTGGTCGCAAAGCTGACCAACCGTCTGGGCATGGGCGCAACGGGCCGGGAAGCGGCCTATCTAGCCTGTTTCCTAATGGTGATGATTGTGCCGGTGGTGCACCAATTGCGGCCAATGCGTATTGACCATCATGGCTGGCAAATTGTTATGGCGCTGGTTGCGCTCAGCGGCATGGTGGCCATACGCAGTGAACGCGGCGCGCTGATAAGCGGCGGGGCTTTGGCCTTATGGCTGTCCATATCTATGGAGGGTCTGCCCATGGCGGCGGCCTTTATGGCGATGTTTGCTATTCTATGGCTGTGCAACAGTGCGAACCGGCAATTGCTGGTGCTGTCCATGGCCAGCCTGACCAGTGTCAGCGCTGTGTCCTTCCTCATAACACGCGCCCTTTCCAGCGATGCCTGGATACAATATTGCGATGCCATTTCGCCTGTCCATATTGGCGTCTTTGCGCTGGGCACCGCCATGTTGGCGCTGCTGGCGCGGCTTAACCCGCTTTCCCGACCCGCCCTTGTCGCAGGCTTTGGCTTTACGGGCAGTGCAGCGCTGGCCCTGCTTTATGGCGGTGCGCCGCAATGCACCAATGGTGCCTTTGCAGAGCTTGACCCATTGGTGCGTACTATCTGGTATTTGCGGGTTAATGAAGGGCTACCGCTTTGGCAGCAGCCGCTGGGCCAGATCGTTCAGAACCTTGCTGTACCGGTCATCGCGCTGTGTGCTTTGTTGATCCATTGGCTGCGCTATAACAGACGCAGTAGCGACACCATTTTCTTAACCCTGATGGACTTTTTGCAAACACCGAAAGGCCGTATTGCCGTGCTGCTATGCTGCGCGCTGGCAGTATCCTTATTGGTTGAGCGCGCCGCAGCGATTAGTTGTATCTTCGCGCTGCCTATTGCGGCCAATATCCTGATGCAAATGCTGAAAAAAGTGCGCAGCCTTGGTTCCCCGCTTGCCCGGATCTCTGGCACATTGGGCGTCTTTGCTCTGGTCGTTCCCGGTCTGGTTGTCGCACCGGCCAGCGCTTTAATCAGCACCCGCGCACAAATTGTGCAGCAGCGTCATGATATTGTGAGAGATGCAGAGAAATGCCTGCAATTTGATCAGATGCAACTGATTCAGGAATTGCCCGATGGCAATGTCATGGCACCTTTGGATATGGGTCCGGCAATATTATTTGCCAGCAATCACAAAATCGTCGCCAGTGGCCATCACCGCAATGATGATGCCATGCGCGATGTGCTGTCATTCTGGACGGGCGATATGGAAAATGCGCAATCTATCGCACAAATACGCAATATTAATTATGTGATGTTCTGCAAAAATGTCAGCGAGCCAATGGTCTATGCCGGTTATGCGCCGCAAGGATTAATGGCAAAATTGCAGGCTGGCGAAACACCGGCATGGCTGGAGCCGGTTACGCTTTATGGCGCAGAGGGCCTGAACGTTTGGCGGGTGAAGCGCTAGCCATATTATGCTATACCGCCTTAAAGACAATGGCGGCGGAGACATGGTATATGGCAAAAGTAACAGGGCTTGGCGGCATTTTTCATGTGGTGAAAGACCCGGCAGCAACCCGCAAATGGTATAAGGACATATTGGGGCTGGACGGCGATTATGGGCCGCAGCTCAACTGGTCAGAAGAGACATGTGATGCGCCTTACAGCCTTATTAGCCATTTTGCCGATCATGATTATTTAAAGCCCAGCACGGCGAATTTCATGATTAATTTGCGCGTCGACAATGTCGCGGAATTTGTCGGCCAGTTAAAAGCCAAAAATATAGAGATTCTGGGCCATGTTGATGAAGGCTATGGTGAATTTGCCTGGATTATGGATCCGGACGGCATCAAAATAGAGCTATGGCAGCAGAAAGAAGCGCCATAATATTCAGCAATTTAACCGGCAATATTACGCCGCTTTCGATGGGCGGAAGGTTAGCGCTGCGCCATTCATGCACCAGCGTTTGCCGGTTGGTTTCGGCCCATCATTAAACACATGACCCAAATGCCCGCCGCAACGCTTACACAATACTTCTGTGCGCGGAATACCCAGCAGATAATCAGGGCGGATTAACACCGCGCCTTTTAGCGGCTTGGTAAAGCTGGGCCAGCCAGAATAGCTCTCATATTTTGCGCGGCTGGAATAAAGCGGCAAATCGCAGCCTGCGCACAAAAATGTGCCTTTGCGCTTCTCTTTATTGAGCGCGCTTGACCATGGGCGCTCTGTACCCGCTTCACGCAGCACATAATATTCCAGTGGCTCCAGCTCTTTGCGCCATTGCTGGTTGCTTTTGGTAATGGCAAAACCGGGCTTTCCGGCAAATGAGCGTGCAGAAGCCAGCCCACCACCAAAAACCGCATAACCACTAGCCAAAGTGCCCATAGCAGCAATGCCGCCCAGCACTGTTCGTCTGTCATTATTCATCATGCATCCGCACCAAAATTATAATTCTTCATACAATGTTTCGCGCAATCATATCAAAAAGTTACACAATTTATAGCGTGGTGAGGATGGCCACTTACCGCTCAATATTTGCTAAGCGACACTGGCATTTTGCGATAGCCATGTACGAAACAAGCGTGAACCCGCTCTACATCACCCACAATATTCACCTGCATCCGCCGCGCCGCCATTTCCTCTAGCAAGATGCGGATCTGCATCTCGGCCAGCCGCGCCCCAACACAGCGGTGGATGCCGTAACCAAAGGCCAGATTGCGCCGCGCATTATCGCGGTCCACAATGATTTTATCGGCATCATCAAACACGCTCTCATCCCGATTGGCAGAGAGATACCAGAGGATCAGCTTGTCACCCTTGGCGATATTATGGCCGAACAATTCGGTATCCTCACTCGCCGTGCGCCGCATATGCGCCAATGGCGTTTGCCAGCGGATAATTTCTTGCACCGCATTGGGGATGAGATCAGGATTGGCTTGTAATTTGACGCGCTCATCGGGGAATTGGTCCAGACCATAAGCCAGCCCCGACATGGTGTTGCGGGTCGTGTCGTTGCCGCCGACAATCAGCAGCACCAAATTGCCCATAAATTCCATCGGGTCCATCTGGCTCATCGCATCACTATGGATCATCATAGACAGCAGATCGGGCGCGGGTTCGCTGTTCATCCGCTCATTCCATAATTGCTGAAAATAGCCGCCCATTTCATGCAAGATGCTCTGACGCTGCGCATCCAGCTCCGGCGCAAGAGACAATTCCACATCCCCTGCCCAATCCGACCAGAAAGTTAGCAAATGCCGGTCTTCCCACGGAAAGCCAAACAATATGGCCAGCATTTGCGTGGTCAGTTCAATGGAGACATTTTCCACCCAGTCAAAGGGCTGATCCCATGGCAGGCTGTCCAGCACTTCACCGGTGCGCGCGCGGATATCGCTTTCCATTCTTTGCATTTCACGCGGCGTGAAAGCCGGTGCGACGGTGCGGCGCTGGCCGGTATGTTTGGGCCGGTCCATTGCAATGAACATGGGCAATTGAAAATCAGAGTCAAAATCCGGATCAGAAATCGTAATCCCGCCCTTTTTAACATCAGAAGAAAACAGCTCGGGCAGCGCCTCAATATGCTGAATCGCCTTATAACCGGCAATATTCCAATAAGGTCCATAGGCTGAGTCGGTGACTTTATTTATCGGTGCATCGGCGCGCATTTTGCGAAATGGTTCTTGCCAGCGATCCTCTGCATAAAGGCTGGATAGGCTGACATCCCATTTTTCAGGATTGGCCGTGCCAGGCCGTTCATTTTTGGTGAAATAATCGTGTAAAGCCGCTGATGCGCTGGGCGATGTGGTTAATCCTTCAGCGCGCGCCTGCGGGGCTGACTGCTTTGGCTGCGTTGCCATTGACGTGTCTCCTATCATCCTTCTCAAAGCCATGCCGGTCTGCGCCAGCTATGGCCTATTCCCTATAGGAATGGCGATATGGTGCGCTTATTGACATGAATGTCAACATAACATTGCTGCAATAAGATAAAATGCCCTTATTTCACTATCAAAATAATATTGGGTCGAAATAATATCAGGGCGAAATATGATAAGGACCAAATGCGCGCGGTCATTGCTGCGCTTTTGCAGCTTTGCCTATGCCCAAAAAGGCCAATGGACCGGACTTTTTTGTCTGTGGGCCGGATTTCATAACATTGCGTTTGAAAATACGCGCGCCCAGCCGGATGATAAGATAGGCCCAGCCAA
>CAZAHS010000101.1:0-8306 GCA_964484855.1 uncultured Sphingomonadaceae bacterium
CCTTCATCCAGCGCCATATCATTGCCGATGCCAATAATACGCTGCATCACTGTCGGGCCGTCGCCAATCAGGGTTGCGCCTTTAATCGGCGCGCCCAATTTGCCATTTTCGATTTTATACGCCTCTGTGCAGGAAAAGACGAATTTGCCAGAGACAATATCAACCTGTCCGCCGCCAAAGCTTTTGGCAAAAATGCCGTCTTTTACGCGGCCCAGCAATTCGCCCGGATCATCATTGCCGCCGCGCATAAAAGTATTGGTCATGCGCGGCATGGGCGCATGGGCATAGCTTTCGCGCCGGCCATTGCCGGTTGCTGGAACACCCATCAGCCGGGCATTAAGCCGGTCCTGCATATAGCCGGTTAAAATACCGTCTTCGATCAGGACATTTTCCTGTGTCGGCGTGCCTTCATCATCAATGGAGAGCGAGCCGCGCCGGTTATCCATGGTGCCATCATCCACCACGGTCACGCCCTTGGCCGCCACTTGCTCACCCATGCGACCGGAAAATGTGCTGGTGCCCTTGCGGTTAAAATCGCCCTCTAGACCATGCCCCACCGCTTCATGCAGCAATACGCCCGGCCAGCCAGGGCCAAGCAGTACTGTCATCTCACCTGCAGGCGCAGCGACACTATCCAGATTTACGAGCGCCTGTGCCAGCGCTTCATCAATTGCGCGGTTCCATTGGTCCTCTTTGAACAGCTTGTCATAAAGATAGCGGCCACCAACACCAAAATTGCCCATTTCACGGCGGCCATTTGATTCGGCAATGATGCTAACATTAAGGCGCACCAAAGGCCGCACATCCTGAGCGCGAAAGCCATCGGCGCGGATAATCTCTATCACATCATAAACCGCAGACAGGCTGGCCGATACTTGCGCAACGCGCGGATCGCGGGCGCGCGCAGCCGCGTCAATTTTCTCCAACAGCGCAACCTTATCGGCAAATGGCACCGTCTCTAGCGGGTTGGCATCGCCATAATATTTGCGGTTGCTGGTGCGCGGCGCAGATGATGGCGCGGTTCCCGCTTCCAGCAGTTTCAACGTTTCTGCCGCGCGGCGAATACCGGCCTCACTAACATCATTGCTATGCGCAAAGCCGGTTGTTTCCCCCGCAACACCGCGCAGGCCAAAGCCGCGATCGGTTGAATAATCAGCCATTTTCAAGCGGCCATCGTCAAAAACAAAGCTCTCACTGGCCTGATATTGCAGATAAAGCTCGCCATCATCGCAATTTTTTAGCGATTCAGCGGTCAGAGCTGCCGCGCGCTGCGGGTCTAGCCCTGCACCTTCGCCATTGGCATTATAGATAAAGTGCGAGGGATCGCTGTGCGGAGTTATAATAGAGTCAGTCATAAAGCTAACATAGTCATGACTGGCTTTAAGGCCCAAGACTTTTTATGCCGCAGCTAAAAAATAGATTTTATGTTCAGCATATAGACAGCAAAATATGTCGGAATTGCTTACAATATGGTCGCTCGCAGCGCATTGTTAACCATAATAAACCACCGAAAAGTAATGTTTTTCAATTATTGGCATAGTATCTGCTTAACTATGCGAGATAAGGACAGCGCATCCTTGCCCCATAATCAGCGCCAATGAAAAGTGTAAGAAAAAATTTTAAGATAGAGATTGATAATGAAAAATATAAAATTTGGCAAAATAGCCACAATAGCCGCATTGGCTCTGGCCAGCACATCTGGTGCTGCTTTGATGAGCGCGGGCACAGCCAATGCACTCACTGGCACAAGCAGTGGCTCCACTTCAAATGTTTCAGGTACGCCGTCAAAAATTCGCCTCGGCAATATTTATGGCACCGGCGACAATAAAGTCGGCTGGCCTCAGCCAACAGTGCGCCCAGTCCATAAACCATCAACCTCTGGCGGCAGCTCAACTTCTACCAGCACGGGCGGGTTTAGCAGCACATCGACCAGCACTGGCGGTTTTAGCACAACATCAACAGGCGGATCGACCAGCACAAGCACGGGCGGCTTTAGCACCACTTCATCTGGTGGTTCGACAAGCACCAGCACGGGTGGCGGCATTATTCGTGGTGGCTCAACCAGCACGAGCACCGGCGGCTCATCCAGTCGCGGCGGCTCAACAAGTACGAGCACGGGTGGCGTCTCAACCAGCTCAGGCGGTTTTAGTACAACAACATCAACATCCGGCGGTTCATCCAGTCGCGGTGGCTCAACCAGCACAAGCACGGGCGGCGTCTCAACCAGCTCAGGTGGCTTTAGCACAACAACATCAACATCCGGCTGTTCATCCAGTCGAGGAGTATCAACCAGCACCAGTACCGGCGGCGTGAGCACAAGCACCGGTGGTGTCAGCACCAGCACTGGTGGTTTCAGCACAACAACCACGTCAACAGGCGGTTCGTCCAGCCGTGGTGGATCAACCACCACCAGTACCGGCGGTGTAAGCACGAGCACAGGCGGCGTGAGCACGAGCACAGGCGGCGTGAGCACGAGCACAGGCGGCGTTTCCACCAGCACCGGCGGTGTTAGCACCAGCACGGGCGGCTTTAGCAGCACGACCACCACATCAACCGGCGGTTCATCCAGTCGCGGTGGCTCAACCACCACCAGCACAGGTGGTTTTAGCACCAGCTCTGGCGGGTTCAGCACAACAACATCAACCGGCGGTTTCTCCAGCAATGGTGGATCTACCAGCACAAGTACCAGCAGCAGTACAAGCACGAGCACGAGCACCAGTTCTGGCGGCGTTATCAGTACATCGACATCGACCAGCACGGGCGGCTCTACAACCTCCAGCTCAACCGGTGGTTCAACCAGCACCAGCACATCCACATCGACCAGCACAGGCGGCTTTGGCGGATCAACGGGCGGTTTTGGTGGATCAACAGGCGGCGGCACACCGGTACCGGCACCTGGCGCATTGTTGCTTTTCGGTCTGGGCGCAGCGGCTTTGGCTGGCCGCAAACGCTTTAAGAAAAAAGACTAAACAAAAGCTTTTTGACAACATAAATTAAAAGGAGGGTGCGGCAATTGCTGCGCCCTTCTTTTTTGTGCTATTTTAATATTTCACTATTAAAAGATATATGATGAAAAATACCGCGAATAAAAAATGGAAAACTTTGGGCGCTCCATTCATGGCATTGGCCCTGCTGGTCGCATGCGATAATGCGCCGCCATCAACCTTGGCTGATGCACAATCCGCTTTTGCAAATAACAGCTATAGCACTGCGCGCATCCATCTTCTCAACCTGTTGGAACAGGATGGAAGCGATATTGACGCCAATATATTATATGCGCGCACATTATTGGCATTGGGTGACGGTATTGCCGCACAGGGTGTGCTGAACACATTACAGACTGCTGATGGCGATAAAGTCGTCTATATTGCTATGCAGGCCCATGCCGAAATTTTGCGCGGACAATCTGAAAAAGCGATTAACCGGTTAGAAGCCGTCGCCATGGACGACTGGGATGCGCAAATGTTCCGCATGGCCATCTGGGCGCATCTGGAAAACAAGACTCTGTTAGAGCGCCCCGATCTGGCTGCAACAGCATTGGAGCGCCACCCCGAAAATGCCGATATTCATGCGCAAGTCGCGCGCATTGGCGTTGCCTTTGGTGATTGGGATGTCGCCAAAAAGGGCGCAGCAAAAGCGTTGGAGAACGACCCCGACAATTATGAGGCGATGCTGGTCAAAGCCGAAACCGAGATTAATGATGGCGCATTAGAGGATGCCAGAGCTAGCTATGCAAAGCTGACCACCCTTTACCCCGATCAAGGCGTGCCGCCGACAAATGTCGCCGGGCTGGACATTGATATGGGTAATTTTGATGCAGCAGAACAGGTTATTAGCAAGGCCGAGGACAAGCACCCCAATTATCCATTTTTGCAATATCAAAAGGCGCGGCTGGCCTTTGCGCGGGAAAATCCGCGTACAGCCTATGATATTTTGCAGGCCATGCCCGATTATGTGCATAATTATCCGCCAGCACTGGCGCTAAATGCTGATGCAGCATTGGCATTGGGCAATAAAGAGGTTGCGATTGCGCGGCTGGAGCGATTGCTAAATCTGGTCCCCGATGATGAGATTGTGCGCAGCGCACTGGCAGAATTGCGCCAGTAAGGCCATTGGAGTAAAAGCCATTTCCCCTAAGCGTCTAACGCTTCTGAGGCAGTCAGCCATTTGGCCTCTGCCCCTTCCAGTGCGGACTGTATATCAGCGCGTTTTTTCATCAGCTGCGTCATCGTCAGATCGGCATATTGTGCCTCTGCCGATGATGGATCAAACATAGCACGGTCTATTTGGGATAGCTGGCCGCTTAGCCGCTCCATATCTTTTTCCGCTTTACCAGCGGCCTTGCGCAATTCGGTCTGTGCTTTGCGTTTTTCAGCGGCGGCGCGGCGGTCTTCCTTGCGGTTGCCACTGGTTTTGCCAGCAGCATTGGCTGCGCCTTCTTGATTGCCGCTTTTGGGCTGATTACGGCCCAGCACAAAATCGGTATAATCATCCAGCGTGCCGGAAAATTCCTTGGCATGGCCGCTATCCACCATCACCAGCCGATCAGCAGTTAGCTCCAGCATATGCCGGTCATGGCTGACCAAAATCACGGCGCCGCTATATTCATTCAGCGCATGGACCAAAGCCTCACGCGCATCGACATCCAAATGGTTTGTTGGCTCGTCAAGGATCAGCAGATGCGGCGCATCGCGGGTGATAAGCGCCAGCGCCAGCCGCGCCCGCTCCCCGCCCGATAATTTGCCAACCTTGACATTTGCCTTGTCACCAGAAAAGCCGAACCGCCCCAATTGCCCGCGCACAGCGCCCGGCTTGGCATCTTTCATCAGCCGCGTCATATGCTCTAACGGCGTGTCGTCCTTGTCCAACTCCTCCACCTGATATTGGGTGAAATAGCCAACATTCAGCTTGCCCGATTTGTTGACCTCCCCCGCTTTGGGCGCAAGCTGGCTGGCGAGCAGCCGCGCCAAAGTGGTTTTGCCATTGCCATTGCGGCCCAGCAAAGCCGTGCGGTCATCGGGTGATAGGCTAAGGTTCAGGCCAGAGAGCACAATATTATCATCATAACCCACCGCCGCATTATCCAGCGTCACCAAGGGCGGTTTTAATTCGGACGGATTGGGGAAATGAAAGCTGAGCGAAGGATCGTCAATCGCCTCGGCAATCGGCTCCATGCGCGAAAGCGCCTTTACGCGGCTTTGCGCCTGTTTCGCGCTATGCGCCTTTGCGCCCCAGCGATCGACAAAGGCCTGTAGCTTATTGCGCTGCGCCATTTGCTTTTCGCGTGATGCCGCCAATTGCGCCTGACGCTCTGCGCGTTGCCGTTCAAAATCATTATAGCCACCGGGGTAAAGCGTGGTCTTACCATGTTGCAAATGCAAAATATGATCGACCACATTGTTCAGCAAATCGCGCTCATGGCTAATCACCAATATGGTGGCGGGATAGCTGGTTAAGAAGGATTCCAGCCACAATGTCGCTTCTAAATCCAGATGGTTTGACGGCTCGTCAAGCAGCAGCATATCGGGCCGCGAAAACAGCAATGCCGCCAGCGCAACGCGCATCCGCCACCCGCCGGAAAAACTCTCCATAGGCTGTGCCTGCGCGGCTTCATCAAAGCCCAGACCAATTAGGATTTTGGCCGCACGCGCCGGTGCGCTGTGCGCCTCTATGATGTTCAGCCGTTCATGAATTTCGGCAATGCGCATACCGTCCTGCGCGGTTTCTGCCTCCGCCAGCAATGCCGCGCGCTCTGTATCAGCGGCCAATACGGTTGCCAGCGGTGATGCCTGACCCGCAGGTGCCTCTTGTGCAATATAGCCCAGCCGCGCATCTTTGGGCAGGTCAACACGGCCATCATCGGGTTCCAGCAAGCCGGTAACAGCTTTCATCAATGTCGATTTGCCAGCGCCATTGCGGCCAATCATGCCAACACGGGCACCGGGCGGCAGCGCTGCACTGGCGCCGTCCAATATAACGGAACCGCCCAGACGAACGGTAATATTGCTGAAGCTCAACATGCGCTCAGCGTTAGCCGAAGGCGGCCATGATGGCTATATGCTTTATCAATCGTGTCGCCTAAACGCTGCGCTGCGGCGCCAATAAACAGGCCGCAAAGCCCGGATTATCGCATATCCTCTTTCACAAAGTCCGCGCAGCGCTCGCCGATCATACCCGCTATTTAGCAAAAGTGGGAACCGGTTTTGCGCCCGGAATAGCGGGCAACAAAGGCCATTATGATCGCATATCCTCTCTCACAAAGTCTGCGCAGCGTTCGCCGATCATAATACTCGGCGCATTGGTGTTGCCGCTGACAATTTTGGGCATCACACTGGCATCGGCAACATAAAGCCCCTCCAGCCCGCGAAATTTCAGCCGCTCGGTCAACGGATCATCCGCGTCCGGCCCCATGCGGCATGTGCCGACAGGGTGATAGACCGTATCAGACCGCGCACGGATAAGCGCATCCAGTGCCTCATCATCATCCAGATCAACGGGATAGCGGTCCTGCGCGTTGAACGCGGCCAATGCAGGGGCATCGAAAATGCGGTACATGGTGCGGATACCAGCCCGCATCACGGCCAAATCGCGCTCATCGCTCAAAAAATTAGGGTCGATGGCCGGCGCGGATTTGGGGTTGGTATCGGCCAGCCGCACCGTGCCCTCGCTTTCGGGGCGCAGCACACAGGCATGACAGCTAAACCCGTGCCCCTTCACATTTTCGCGGCCATGATCTTCCAGCATGGCCGGCACAAAATGATATTGAATATCGGGCGCAGGCACATCGGCGCTGGAGCGGGCAAAGCCGCCGCCCTCTGCATAGGGTGAGGTCAGCACACCGGTGCGCGCTCGGCGATGCTCAATCAGGCCCTTGGCCATGCGCGCAGTACCCGCCAAAGACGTACCAAAACTGTCCGTGCTTTCCGGCGTTTCAAAGCTGGCAACATAGTCAATATGGTCCTGCAAATGCGCGCCGATATGGGCGTTATTCTGCACCACAGCAACGCCATGATCCTGCAAATGCTCCGCCGGGCCAATGCCGGACAATTGCAGTAAATGCGGCGTGCCAAATGCTCCGGCAGAAAGGATAACTGCATGGCGCGCGGTTAATGTCTCTTCGCCCAGCAGGTTTTTCAGCGTCACGCCATTAACGCGCCCATCGGCAATGTTAAGCCGCGCCACCAATGCGCCCGTGCGGATATGCAGATTATCGCGGTCGCGGTGCGGTTCTATGTAAGCGCGCGCGGCGCTCCAGCGCTCACCCTTTTTCTGCGTCACCTGATACAGGCCATAGCCATCCTGCGAAGCGCCGTTAAAATCTGGATTATGCGGCAATTGTAACTCGGCGGCCGCCTTAACAAAAGCCTGTGTGAGCGGGTTGGGCCAATGCTGGTCGCTCACTGATAGGGGGCCATCACCCCCGTGAAAATCATCGCCGCCGCGCTCATTGCTCTCACTGCGTTTAAAATAGGGCAATACATCATCATAGGACCAGCCAGCACAGCCGCCGCCACCTGCACTGCGCGGCGCGGCCCAATTGTCATAATCCCATTGGCCCCCGCGAATATACACCATCGCGTTAATCGCGCTCGACCCGCCCAGCCCGCGCCCACGCGGCTGAAAACCGATACGGCCATTCAGGCCCTTTTGCGGCACCGTATCAAAACGCCAATTGGCATTTTTGGGCAGAAAGGGCAGTAGGCCCGGCGTCTTAACGCGCACGCCATTATTGCGCCCGCCTGCCTCCAGCAAACAGACCGATAATTTGGGGTCCTCGCTCAAACGCCCGGCAACGGCGCTGCCCGCGCTGCCGCCCCCAATGACGATGACGTCATATTCGGCCATAATGCACCTCTCCAAAATATTCTCTTTATTGAAGGGCGAGTTTAATCACGCGATTAAATTTGTCCATGGCTGATATGGCTTTCAGCCAGTTTATTCCGCTGGTTCGATCACAGTGTTAGGCGCAGCAGATGGCTGTGCAGCGCTGCCGCGTTCCCGCTCCGCGTGCCAACGGGCTTTTAGGCTATCACTCGTCTCGCGGCTATCATCATGGGTCCAGCCGGGCGGTTTCACCAGATAATTGGCCCGCGCTTTCCAATCTGGCGCAGCGATAATATCTTGCGCCAAGCCAATCCATTCATGAAAGGCCGCCCAAAATACATTGAAACTGCCCAATTGCTGCACAATGCCATAGCGTATTTCTTCCACATCAGTTTCAGCATCGGTTTCGCCATCAGCTTCCGGCGTAAAAGTGCCGAACATCCGGTCCCAAAACATGAAGACACCGGCATAATTGCTATCCA
>CAZAHS010000102.1:0-8241 GCA_964484855.1 uncultured Sphingomonadaceae bacterium
GGCCATCTTTTGATAGTGGCCGCCATTTTGAGGTTGCTCGCTATTATTCACTAACGCAGCATTTGCTGGCTCCTGAAGTGTTTGTAATGTCCAAAATAAGCTGGGATAAACTAAGCGCTAAGGATCAGGATATTGTGCGCCGCTCGGCCCGGGATTCGGTAGCGCGCATGCGCACATTATGGGATAGGCAAGTGGCGAAAAGCCGCAAAACCATCATGGCATCAGGCGTTAAGGTGAATGAGGTAGACCCTGCGCCTTTTGCCGAGATGATGACCGGAATGTGGGACAGCTTTATCACCACCAATGAACAGCGCGCTCTGGTTGATAGGATTATCGCCATGCGCGCCGCATCGGGGAGCGCTGGCTAATGCTCTCTAAATTATCCGATATATTGATCCGCCTTGCCGCTATTGGTCTGGTGTTGATGACAGCGGTGATTTGCTGGCAGGTTTTTGGCCGGTTCGTGCTGCAATCCAGCCCCTCATGGTCTGAGCAGACAGCATTGCTGCTGATGATCTGGTATGTTTTCTTTGCCGCTGCCGCCGGTGTTCGCGAGGGCTTTCATATCCGCATTGCGCTGCTGGAGGATTTAAGCTCACCGCGCATGGCCGGTCATATCAAAATGGGCATCAACATCCTTGTCGCCCTATTTGGTCTGGTGCTGCTGATTTATGGGCTACAGCTTGTGTGGCTGGTGCGCATCCATGTCATCCCATCATTGGGCATTAGCCGCGGTCTTGCTTATGTGCCTTTGCCGTTTTGCGGGTTCTTAATGTCTGTATTTGCGCTGGAGCATATATTTAATGACCGCAAAGCGGTTAATGCGCCCAGTGCCGATAGTGTTGCCAGCGGTGCGGAGCGAGCTGAATAATGGAAATTCTGGTTCTTTTTGGCGTATTGCTGCTGCTCTTATGTATTGGCGTTCCTGTTGGCTTTGCGCTTTTGGGCGCGGCCTTGGCGACATTTGCTGTGATAGATATTCCGCTCGTTGTGGCGGTGCAGCGCATGGCAGCGGGCATTAGTGTGTTTACGCTTATGGCCATTCCGTTTTTCATATTTGCCGGTGATTTAATGTACCGCGCAGGCATTGCGGACCGTCTGGTGCGGGTTGCGGATGCCGCATTTGGGCGCGTGCGCGGCGGCCTTGGCCTTGTTGATGTCGGGGCATCAATGATGTTCGGCGCGGTATCAGGTTCTGCCATCGCCAGTGCCTCTGCCATTGGTTCAACCATGGTGCCGCTGATGAAGGATAAGGGCTATCCTGCCGATTATGCAATTAACGTGACGGTGACGGCGGCTGTTGTGGGTCTGCTCATTCCGCCATCACATAATATGATTATCTATGCTGCCGCCTCTGGCTCCGGCGTGTCCATTGGTGATCTGTTTCTGGCGGGTATTGTTCCGGGTATTTTAACAGGCGCCATGCTGATGCTCACCGCTTGGGTTGTTGCCCGCCGCCGCAATTTGCCGCGCGGAACCTTTCCCGGTTTTGGCGCATTTTTCCGCGCTCTGGTTTATGCCATTCCCGGATTAATGACCGGCATCATCATCATGGGCGGTATTTTAAGCGGTATTTTCACGCCAACTGAGTCATCAGCGGTGGCGGTATTATATACCATTTTGGTCGGCGCTTTTGTCTATCGCACACTGGGCTGGACAAGCTTTATAGAGGCTGCACAAAAATCAGTGCGTACGGCCTCTATGGTGCTGTTTATCATCGCATCGGCAACGGCCTTTGGTTTTGCCCTTGCTCTGCTGGAAGTGCCTGAACAGCTTGCTGAGCTGATTGCGTTTATTACTGATAATCCGATTATAACATTGCTGATTATCAATATCATGCTGCTGGCGCTGGGCACATTCATGGATATGGCACCGCTAATTGTTATCACTACGCCAATATTCCTGCCCGTAGCAGTGGCCAATGGCGTGGACCCAGTGCATTTCGGGATCATCCTGATGCTTAATCTGGGCATTGGCTTGGTAACGCCGCCTGTCGGTTCGGTCCTGTTTGTAGGCTCTGCAGTCGGTAAGGAGCCGGTCGCGACACTGGTTAAAACCATCTGGCCATTTTATCTCACATTATTATTTGCCTTGTTGCTGATAAGCTTTATTCCCCAGCTATCTTTGACTCTGCCAGCCATGATTTGAGTAATAAATTACATCTTGCACTTTGATTTTTTTGAATAAATCCGCTTATCGTAAGCGTAACGATTTGGGAGGATGGGGCCATTCACAAAAGCAGCCCGACGATTAACGATGTGGCGCGCCTTGCCGATGTCTCTAAAAAGACGGTAAGCCGCGTTATTAACAACTCGCCTTTGTTGAGCGATAAAACAAGATTGCATGTGCAAAATGTTATCAGCGAAATAGGTTATGTTCCCAATCTACAGGCCAGAGCGCTGGCGCTGCGCCATAATTTCGTCATAGCCGTTGTTCATGATAACCCTAATGCGCAGTTTCTTGTCACCGTGCAAAAGGGCATATTAGAGGCTATTAAGGGTTCTGAATTTGGCCTGATGGTGCAACCAATTGACCGTTATTCGCCCAATATTTTTGATGAAATAGGAATATTCCTTGAGCGGCAAAGACCCTATGGCGTAGTTTTGCTGCCGCCAATTTCAGAAAATGACGAAATTGCCAAATTGTGCGAAAGCTATGGCACACGCTATGTGCGCATGACATCGGTCGCATTGGATGAGCCTTCGCATATGGTGATTTCAAATGATAAGGCAGGCGTGCATGAAGCCGTGCGTTATCTTATTGAATGCGGGCATAAGAAAATAGCGCTTATTGAAGGGCCAAAAGGCTTTGCTTCTGCCAATGAGCGTAAGGCGGGCTATATGCAGGCGATGCAAGAGGCCGGACTGCCTGTAGAGCCATGGATGGTGAAGCCGGGCAGCTATACATTTGAATCCGGTGTTGCCAGCGGTCTTGAGCTTTTGGATGGTGCGGTTCGCCCAACAGCGGTTTTTGTATCAAATGATGAAATGGCCATTGGGGTTATGATTGCTGCGCGGCAAAAGGGTATTGAAATACCGCGCGGCCTGTCCATTGTCGGCTTTGATGATACACCCTTGTCCAGCCATGTCTGGCCAGCATTAACAACTGTGCGCTGGCCTATTACCGAAATGGCAAAATCAGCAGCCCAGAAATTAATCGCGCCCGATGAAGCGGCAAGACAGCATGATGAAATATTGGGGTCCACTTTGGTAAAGCGAGGCTCTGTTGCTACAATTTGATAAGGCTGGGCCAATGCCTACCATTTGCGATATAATGATGCAGAAAATTACCTCAAATTGCTTGCAAAAAGATTTGTGCAACATGCTTGCATGATGAAATGATACCGGTTACCTCCGGCACAAATACACTATAACCATGATGCCAAGTTACTGGACATCAGCGCAAAGGATAGAAAAGATGAAAATAGCATTGATAATTGAGAATAGTCAGGCAGCGAAAAGCGATATTGTTCACACTGCGCTGAAAAATGTCGCAGAGCAGCACGGCCATGAAGTGCACCATTATGGCATGTACGCGCCGGAAGATAAGGCTGCGCTGACCTATCCGATGAACGGCATTTTGGCTGGTATTTTGTTGAATTCAAAAGCAGCAGACTTTGTGGTCACTGGCTGCGGCACTGGCATGGGTTCCATGCTGGCCTGTAATGCAATGCCCGGCGTATTTTGCGGTCTGGTTATCGACCCAACGGACGCATTTTTGTTCAGCCAGATTAATGCCGGTAACTGTATGTCTATGCCCTATGCCAAAGGCTTTGGCTGGGCTGCCGAATTGAATTTGGAAGATTGCTATCGTAAGATTTTTGAAAATGAGCCAGGCGTTGGTTATCCGCGTGAGCGTGCTGCGGTGATGAAAGCCAATCGCGATATTTTGTCTGACATGAAATCAGCGGCCAATAAAGACATGCTGACCGTGTTGAAAACCATTGACCAAGATCTGCTAAAAGCTGCAATTGCCGGTGAGAAATTTGCCGATCTATTCTACGCCAATTCGCAAGATGATGCGATGAGCGACTATTTGCGTAGCCTTTAAATTATAGAAATGCCGCAAGATTAGTGAATATTGAAGGAAGACAAAATGGCCAGCAGCGCATTTGATTTAAGTGGCAAAGTCGCGATAGTGACGGGTGCCAATACCGGTATCGGGCAAGGCATCGCCGTCGCTTTGGCGAAAGCGGGCGCTGATGTCGCGCTGGTTGGCCGTAGTGAAGCGACAGAAACAGCAGAGCATGTACGCGCATTGGGGCGCAAGGCTCTGCTGGTAAGCGCTGATCTGTCTTCAACAGAGCCATGTGAGCGTATCGTCGCGGAAACTCTGGACGGGCTGGGTGGTCTTGACATATTGGTCAATAATGCAGGTATTATTCGCCGTAATGATGCGCTGGATTTCACAGCGGATGATTGGGACGCGGTGATGGACACCAATTTAAAAAGCCTGTTCTTCCTTTGCCAATCTGCGGCCCGCCATATGGTGGAGCAGGGTGGCGGTAAGATCATCAATATCGCCTCTATGCTAACCTTTCAGGGCGGCATCCGCGTGGCAAGCTATACGGCTTCTAAAAGCGGTGTTGGCGGCCTTACCAAATTGCTTGCTAATGAATGGGCGGGCAAAGGCATAAATGTGAATGCTATTGCGCCAGGCTATATTGCGACCAACAATACGGCTGCTTTGCAAGCTGATGAAAAGCGCAATGCAGAGATTTTGGGCCGCATACCATCGGGCCGATGGGGTGACCCAGAAGATTTGGGCGGCGCGGCCGTGTTCTTGTCTTCTGATGCCGCCAAATATGTGCAGGGCCATATATTGGCTGTAGATGGCGGCTGGCTGGCGCGCTAATGTCCGTTTTTGCCGGTCTTTTGTTATTGGCTGCCGCATCGCAGGATGGATCCGCTATTGCCGTGCCCATTGCAAGCACAGAAACACAGCCTGATAAAGATACGCCTGTCAAAACCAATATTGCAGAAGCACAATGCCGCGGCAAACAGGGCTATGCGCAGGATTTTGGTGGCCGGCAGACATTTATATGGCGGCCTGCCTGGCTGAAGGCGATAAAGGCGCGGCCTGAACTGCATAAGAAAATCATCTCTTCGGCTAACAAGGCGCTGGGCAATAAACCCTATAGCGTTATTGAAAAGACCAACACCGTGCCCGGCGCAACGCCCAATGATTATATTTCCATAGGCCCTTATTGGTGGCCGGATGAGAAGAAAAAATCAGGCTTGCCCTATATCCGCCGAGATGGAGAGCGCAATCCCGAAAGCCGCAGCAATGCCTTTGATAAGCAGCGCATGGTGAATATGGGGCGTGATGTTAAAGCGCTTGCGCTGGCATATTATCTTACCGATGATGAGCGCTATGCCGCTCATGCCGCAACCATGCTGCGCAGTTGGTTTATCAACCCTGAAACGCGCATGAACCCCAATATGGATTTTGCCCAGGGTATTCCGGGCAAAGTCTATGGGCGGGGCATCGGTATTATTGAATCGGCCCAGCTTTCAGACGTTGTTGAGTCCATCGGCTTATTGTCACCATCGCCTGCGATTAGCGCAGAGGAGCATAAAGCTATTCGCTTATGGTATCGTGATTTTGCAGTGTGGCTAGCGACCAGCGATAATGGCATTGATGAGCTGAACAAGAATAATAATCATGGTGTCTTTTATGATTTTTACCTTGGGCATTTCGCGCTGTTTACAGGCTTAGAAAGCGTTACCAAAAAACTTGCAGAGGTTTTCCCTAAAGCGCGTTTGGCACCGCAAATGGATCGCAATGGCCGGTTTCTAGAAGAACTGAAACGCACACGTAGCTGGCATTATTCGCATTATATTCTTGAAGGCGCGGGCAAGCTGGCGACCATTGCGGAATGCGTTGATGCCAATTTATGGGAGGATGCTCTTCCCGATGGCCGCAGCCTGCAAACAGCGCAGCAATTTGTTGGCAAATATTGGTCGAGTGATGAAGATTGGCCGTTTAAAGACCGCGACCTGCCCAAAAAAGCTGATCGTGTGCGCGATTTTAATACGGTTTTGAAAGTGCAAAAGCTGTTCGCTCGCGCCGCAGATGATAATATTGGCGATAAAGAAACATTGGCCGCTATTTTACCCTGAGACTTGGGTTATAGGGTGCCAATCAATTTGCGGGCCAGAATATAGGCGCATCATCTCATCCTAACTGAGGATGATTTATTAGGCCAAGGGGGCTGGCAAGCGGCTATATATAATGTAAATCATGCACAAATTCTATTTTGTCAGGATCTTCCTATGCGCATTCACGCCTCATATTTTATATTGCCGCTGCTGTTTCTTTTTGCCGGCTGTAATATTCTATCCTCACAAGACACAGCAGAGCAGGGTATAATCGCGCCAATTCTGACAAGTGCAGAAGCGTTTGACGATCAGACCTATGCAAAGCCTCAACAGGCACGCGTTACGCATATTGATCTGGATCTGGCGATGGACTTTGATGCGAAGACTATCGGAGGAACGGCCACTCTGGATATATTGGCGGCAGACGGGGCAAGCGAGATTATACTCGACTCCAATGGCCTTCGGGTCTCGGCAGTTTCCGATGCGGCTGGCAATGAGCTGAAATTTGAATTGGGTGAAGCGGTTAAAGGCAAGGGCGAGCCTTTTACCATTGAGCTTCCCGCCCAGAAATTGGAGCGGGACGAGGAACCGGCAAAGGGCGAATTTGCTGCAACCCACCGCATCATAGTCGAATATCTCTCCGCGCCCCAAGCCGAAGCCTTGCAGTGGCTAAGCCCCGAGCAGACGGCGGGCGGCGTACACCCTTTTATTTTCAGCCAAGGACAGGCGATTAATAACCGCACTTGGATACCCACTCAAGACAGCCCTGGAATCCGTCAGACATGGGAAGCCAGCATTTCGGCACCTCAGCCGCTAAATGTTGTTATGAGCGGTGTCATTCAGGGTGACCCTGAAGCACAGGATGGGAACCGCCGTGACTTTCATTTTGTGATGAACAAGCCGGTTCCGCCTTATCTCATTGCCATTGCAGCGGGGAATATCGAATTTCGCGAACTTGGCCCGCGTTCAGGTGTATGGGCAGAACCCGAAGTGATTGAAGCGGCTGCGCAAGAGGTGGGCGATACCGAAGATATGATTGAGGCCGGAATAGCATTGTTCGGTGACTATCGCTGGGGCCGCTATGATATGATAATTCTGCCGCCAGCCTTCCCCTATGGCGGCATGGAAAATCCGGTAATGACCTTCCTCACCCCGACGTTCATCGCAGGTGACCGCTCTAATAACGGGTTGGTTGCTCATGAACTGGCGCATAGCTGGTCAGGAAATTTAACCACTTATTCCAGTTGGCGCGATGGATGGCTGAATGAAGGCGTCACCTCTTATTTTGAGAATCGTATTGTAGAGAAAGTCTATGGCAAGGAGCGCGCCGAGCAAGAATATGCGCTTAGCTATGCCGCTTTGGTCAGCGGAATTGAAGATGCAGGCGCGGATAATCCGGCCACCGCCATGCGCTCACCCGATGCCATAAGCCCGTTTGATACAAAGGGTTTCGCTATTTACGACAAAGGGACAGTGTTCCTGCGCACGGCGGAGAATATCATAGGCCGTGAAAAATTTGATGCGTGGCTAACACAGTGGTTTGACAGTCACGCATTTGAACCCGTGACATCTGAAATGTTCTTGGCAGACTTACGCAAAAAACTAATCGGTGATGATGCAGAATTGGAAAAACGGCTGATGCTGGACAAATGGGTCTATGGAACAGGCCTGCCAGAAAATGCATCGCAGCCGGACCCGCAAGCCTTTGCCAATGTGGACGGCGCAATAGCAACATATTCGCAGCAGGGAACGCTGCCAAAAGTTGAGGCGTGGCGCGACTGGACTGCGGCAGAGCAACGCCGCTTTCTCGAAGAAATCCCTGAAAATTTATCTGATGAACAACTGGCCGCACTGGACGCGAGCCTGGGGCTTTCGCAAGCTGGCAATAATGAAGTGCTTTTTTTGTGGCTTAAGGCGGCGCTCAGCAATGAATATGGTCCGGCAGTTCCTCAAGCAGAGCGCTTCATGGCAAATGTGGGCCGCAATAAATTTGTAAGCCCCTTATTCACAGCACTTAACGAAACCGATTGGGGAAAACCGATCGCACAGCGTATCTATGCCAAAACGCGAAGCAGCTACCATGCCTATACGCGCAGCAATATAGATGAGACGCTGCAATATCTTGAATAAGATTTGCGCC
>CAZAHS010000103.1:0-8165 GCA_964484855.1 uncultured Sphingomonadaceae bacterium
CCGCGCGAGCGAATGCGATCACGGATATTGAGCAGCTCCTCCAGCGTATCCACATTAAGTGCAACATGCTGCATCGTGCCGGGGGCAGAACCGGCGGTCATATTGGTGGGCTGTGTAATGCCGGGCTGGATTTTCGCTTCGGCATTGGCGGGATTGAAGACAAAGGCCAAAGCGCTGTTTTCATTCATTTCCAAAAAGCCGTGCCAGCACCCCTCCACCACATGCATCCAATATAATGCGACCAGCCGCATGCCCAGCACATCGGTAAAAAAGGTGATTTGCTCCTTCATATTGCTAGTTGAAATCGCCAGATGGTTGATACCATTTACTTTTATGTTTTTGGACATGTCCATCCTCTCTTTTATATTATACCGGCCTTAGACAAATCGGCCATTTGCTGCTGTGTTAGGCCCAGCATATCGCCATAAATTTCCGCATTATGCATGCCCGGTGTCGCCGGGGCGTTACTGCGCACCGATGATGGATTGGCCGATAATTTGGGAAAGGCATTTTGCATTTTTATGCTGCCATGCACGGCATGTTCACGCGCAATAATCGCTTCTCTGGCCGCGAAATGCGGATCAGCCAGCATATCGGGCGCACGGTAAATACGGCCTGCGGGAATGCTATATTCCACCATCAATATTTCGAGTTGCTCTATGGTCTTGCCCTGCGTCCATGCACTGATGCGCGCATCCAGTTCGGATTGATGCTGGCCGCGCGCTATATGTGTCGCATAGCGTTCATCAATACCGTGGCCATTATTATCACGCGTTGCCAGCGCGCGCATCGCGCCGCGTTTATTAACGCATAGGCCGATATAGGTCACATCATCATTATCGGGCAACCGCGCAAACACATCTTCTGCATCGGCCATTTGCGGCCGCGGCCAGGGTGAACAAAGCTGGCCACCTCTATGCGGCGGCTGCCAGCGGCTATTGCCTTGTTAATAAGCGCAACCTTATCATCCGTGGTTATGATAGCTTGCTCATTTTGCAGGCCGTCACGCGGGCCAACCTCCACTATTTCAACAGATTGCATCATATCCCGCTCCCGCATGACATAATCATTAACGCAAATCTTGTTCTTCTAGCCAGTTTATAACAATATTTGCGGCTTCTTCGGCCTTATCTGGTTGCATAAAATAATAATGGGTTGCCCCTTCAACATGTTTTAGCTGCTTATTATCATGACCCACACCATCATATATGGCCTGGGTATGGCTGGGCGTGCATGCATCATCAGCGGTATTGCCGATAACCAGCACAGGCTTTGTTACATGCGCCAAACTGCGCGGCCCGTCGGCATTGGCATCGTCATAGCTCCATTGTGAGAGCCAACTGCGCAAAGTGCTAAACCGCGCCAGACCTATAGGGCCATTATTGACAATTTTAGGCTCGCCAAGATAGCACCAGCGCGGCTGTCTATCATTTGGGTCAACTGCTGGATCAAGCCATCGCGGATCAGCCATTGTGCCATGCGTGGTAAAGGCAAATTCCTCATTTTCTCGGCCCTTATCAGCAAGCTGTTGAAGCTTATGCTTTACCCATGCTGTAATTTTGCGGTTACGCGCGATTTGCGCATCGCGATAGCGCCGAAGAAATTCATCAGAGAAAGGTATTGTGACCTCTTCCCCATATATATCAAGCGCAGGGTCGCGCTTATCAGGGTTTGTTTCGTCCAATATCGACGCATCCATCCACTGCGTTAATGTGCCATGGCGAGAGATATGCGCCGCCATCTGGATCATGCCATCAACGGGCTGCAAATCAGCCTGTGTTAGATCAGCGCCGCCGCCGCATGGGCTAGAGGTGACCGTAGGATTTTCCGCCTGTGACTGGTAATAAGCAGAGAGCGAGCCGCCGCCGCTCCAGCCGAGCAAAACTATCTTTTTATAACCCAGAACGTCCCGTGCATGTTTGACCGCCATGCCCAGATCAACAACGCATTTTTCCATATTCAGTGCATAATCCGCACCGCGATAGCGGCCATCACAGGCCAGAACATCAACGCCTTTTTTTACAAATTCGTTTATGATCGGCAGCCAGCCCGTGCCGCCAACCGGATGCATGGTAATCAAACATGTGTCCGAAGATACTTCGGACCGGATAAGCATGCAAAATATGACGACCATTCCATGTGCACCGCCATAAGTATCTTTAAACTTTGACTTCTCCATGGAGACGATAGGAAATGGCGTTCTGATGATATTTTTTGCCGACATTTTTCTTCTCAAAAAATCTGTATCGTTATCGCATGTCGGCATTTTTCCGCCAGCAATGTTCTGTAATCATGAAGGTTTTCGTAACGCACCCTTACTGTTCGATCGTTCAGTGACATATGTTGAGCATTTGATCAATACTATGATAGAGTAATTACATGGCTGTTCTACAAAACTCCCCGCGCACACGGCGTAGCGCCAAAGATAGACGCGATGAAATTATGGCTGCTGCAAAGGCGCGCTTTGCCATTGCCGGTTTTGATGGCACATCGACACGGCAAATTGCTGATGATCTGGGGGTAGCGCAAAGCCTGTTGCTCTATCATTTCAAAAATAAAGAAGAAATTTGGAAGGCTGTGATGACGCAAATGTTCGAGCGTTCTCTGGCAATACAGCAAGAGGAGTTTGGCCAGGCTGAAATGAAAGAGCCACGCGAATTGCTGCGCACTGCGATCCGCACAATTATTCGGTTAAGTCAGGATGAGCCAGATCTGCACCGCATAATGACTATTGAAGGCCGATCAAAAACTAGCCGGTTGGAATGGCTGGCAGATGCCTATCTGAAAAGATCGCACAAATTGCTGACGCGCTTGATTTCGGAATGTCAGACAAATGGTGATGCGCGGCAAGGTGACCCAACATTATTCTATTATAATATGGTGTCCATGGCTGGTTCTTCATTCAGCTTTACGCCGGAAATGGCGTTGCTTAGCCCCGCAAGCTTGCCGGTTGATACTCAGGCGATAGAAGAGATTATCTGCGCCACTTTATTTTACGATCAACCCAAGAGATAAAACACGGACAAACATTATCTGTGCGGGGTCAGGCCCTAATTTATGTATCCACACCTTTGGGTGCGCGCTGGCTCATAAAACCGAACATATAACCTGCAACGCGCCGCATCTGAATTTCTTCTGCGCCTTCGGTAATGCGGTAGCGGCGGTGATGACGGTAAATATGCTCAAAAGGTTTATGGCGCGAATAGCCCAGACCGCCATGTACCTGCATCGCGCGGTCCGCTGCTTCACAGCATAAACGGTTGGACCAATAATTGCACATAGACACTTTATCAGAAACCGAGAAAGCGCCATATTCATCCATCTGCCAAGCCGTTTTGTGGATGAGCGCGCGCAACATTTCGCATTGTGTCTGCAATTCCACTAAGGGAAATTGAATGCCCTGATTGGTCGCCAGCGCTTTACCAAAGGGTTTCCGCTGATTTGCATATTTTACAGATTCTGCGACACAATATTGTGCCGCGCCCAGCGATGATGCGGCTTGACGAATACGGTTTTCATTAAAGAAATGCTGCACAATTTGCAGGCCGCGTCCTTCTGTTCCAAAAATTGCTGTATCAGGCACACGCACGTCTTTTAATGAAATACGGCCATGATCGGTTGGCATATTAAATGTCCAGAGCAGCTCCTCCAGCTTAAATCCAGGCGCATCTGTTGGTACCAGAAATGCAGTAATACCCGCCCCCTCGCCCGCTGCACCGCTGGTGCGCGCCATCACCATGGCATGGGATGCGCTATGAATGCCTGTATTCCAAGATTTTTCGCCATTTATGGTCCACATATCGCCATCACGTACAGCGCTGGTTTCCATATGGGTGGCGTCAGAACCATGGGCTGCCTCGGTAATCCCAAATGTGAAACCGCCCTGGCCGCTTAGCATCTTGTCCAACCATTCCGCCTTTTGCGCGTCCGAACCATAAGCCTCTATCAGCAGTGGCCCAATCAAATTGCCAACAACGGAATGTTCTGTCTGCAAATCATTAAACAGGCCCAGACCTTTTGCAGCCAAATGTTCGCGAATAATTGCCATATCAAGATTGCTACCGCCCTGACCGCCCAGTCTTTGCGGCAATGCGAAACGGTAAAACCCTGCCTTATCTGCCAGACGCACAGACTGCGCCATAAGCTGTTCCCATTCTTGCCTTGGCGCGCCGTCATTATCCCAGTCGGTACGCGAATTTTCGCGGCGATGGTCAAAAAAACGCTCATTATCATCGCGCATTTGCAGCGGTGTAATTTCTGCGGCAATAAACGCATCCAGCCGATCAAGAAATTGCTGTGTTTGCGTTGGAATATCAAAGTTCATAATAGCACCTTAAAACCAGCTTATATCTGGGATAACGCAGCCTTAAGGCCGGAATATTTGGGTTGGTCAACGGCCAATTGATTTATCACTGTCTCTCTCAAATGCGCAGCTAGACCGGAATGATTGAGCGTCATGCTGCCATCACGCAAACTGCCCACAAGCTGCCAGCGCAGCGCTTCCAATGTGTCTTCCTTGCCCAGTAAAGCCATAAGGCGTGTCTTTTCTGCTGCGGCGATTGCCCCGCCTAAAGACAATTCGCGCTGCACAATATCCAATGTGTTGGATGCAACCAGCGCTAGAAAATTATTACGCCCGGTCAATTCCTGCCGTGCATCCTGCCGCAAAAAATCGCGTACGCTGCTCAGCAATTCATGCATATTTGGCATGCCCAAAGATGTTGCTGTTTCATCAGGGGCGGCCAGTGCAACCGGCCCTGATATAATCAGGTTTACGCAGTCAGCTTGGCATTCAGAGGAGCGGCGTCCTATGGCCGGTCGTTCGACATTTGGATCCGGCCCATTGCGCCAGCCATCAACCATTTTCAGGCAACCAATCGCCCACCAAAAAGAACCAAATACCTCCCAGAAATGAAGATGCTGCGGATCAATATCGCGGCCGCTTTGCGCTTTATATCCAGCCAGCAAATCCTCACGCGTACCAAAACCACCGACCGGCAAATCATATGAACCAAAACGCCAGCTATTGGTGCACATCCACCCCAAATCGCGCACCGGATCACCAATATAGGCCAATTCCCAATCCAGCACCGCAGCGATGCCCTTTGGCGTTACCATCAAATTGCCATTGCGAAAATCATTGTGCGTCAACCGGTAATCTATATCGGGGGGAAGATTATCCAGCAGCCACAGCGCCGTATAATCAATCATGGGCTGCGGCGTATTAAAGGCGCGATATTCCGCCCACATATCTTCCACCAAAGTCTTGCTAGACATGGTGCTGAGCGCGCCGGAAAGACCATTTGCGCTCACGTCAATATCGTGAATTTTGGCCAAAATATTGCCGCACTCAAAGGCAAGTTTGGGCCGAACTTCCTCTAGTTCCGGCAGTTTATTAATCCGCGCGCCCAATGTTTCGCCATCAAGCCATTGCATGATAAAGCCCGGGCCTAAACCATCCTCAGGCTGCAATATGCTGTATATTTTGGGCACCGGCACCCCGGCTTTGTGCGCGGCCTCGAATAACTGCGCTTCAACCAACAGGCCGGGGCCTTGTTTCGAAAACAAAACCTCTTCCCCACCAGCCGCGCGGCGCATTGCCAATTTTAATGGTCCGCCGCGCAAAGTGATTTTGATGCAATATGTTTCCTGACTCGCCCCGCCACTTAAACGCTCACAACTGTCCAAAGCTATAAACCCGTCAAAACTTTCAGCGAGTTTGGTTTCAAGCTTAGCGAATAATGTGTCTTGCAGCATTTTATCTTATCTTTTTTTCGCCTTTAATGCAGATATTTATAAATCATATTGCGCGCATATCGCCATGAATTGTGCATTTCATGCTGCGCAGCATAATCTAAGATTATAGACAAATCTATAGCGCCATTGCGCTGCGCAAAAACAGCATATTTCAAAAAAGATAGGGTGTTTTTTGCAGATAGCTTGCTATTTGCGCCAGTTTTAATAGGCTTTTCACCTTATGACGACATGATATATTTTGGGGGCTGCGTCATATGGACAGAGACGAACGCATATCGGCATTAAAGGCATTTATTGATTGCCCGTTAGAGGTTGCGCAAGCCCTGGATATTGCCATGGCTCAGCGCGATTTTGACCATAAGCAAATGCTGGTTCATCAAGGCGACCATAGCGAGCAAATCTGGCTGATTTTGGACGGCGAAGCACAGTTTCAGGTGATCGGCTATGAAGGGCAGATCACATTATTGGCAACGCTTGGTCCGGGCGAATTGCTTGGTGCGTTTCCTGAAGCCACTAAAAGCAGCATGGACATAAAGGTCCATGGCCATCTCACCGCCCTGCAGATCAGCACGGGTACTTTGCGTGACCTGATTATACAGCACCCCCGTTTAGGCGCAGGTTTATCGCGTATATTGGGCAATCAATATAATGCATTGATGGACAGATTGGCCTCTCATGTCACACTCACGGCACGTGGCCGTGTTTACCGCGAATTGCTGGGTCTATTGGTTGATAGTGACCAGCTTATACCACCGCCTGTTGTTGCTGCATTAGCGCTTAGAGCGCAAACTACGCGCGAGACAGCATCGCGGGCGATAAGTGATCTGAAACGGCGCGGGATTATTCAGCGTGACAAGAATAAGCTGGAGATTATCTCCCGGCCATTATTAGAGGCTTTGGTTATATAGGTCAGGCTTTGTTGCCAGAAGCGGTCTGCGTTGCGGCATCTTGGCATTCTTCCCCCACATCATGCCATTGCAATAATGACTGATTTAACCGCTGCTCGGCCAATTGGCGTGCACTGTGCCGCGCCAAACCAAGCGATGCGGACAGACGCTCGCCCATTAATGCATCCCCCAGCGCCATAATCACTAGCGCCAATGTATCCTCTCGCAGATGTTGGTCATGTGTTTCATCCTGCGCCAAATCATCAACCAGTGCGTGGATGGCATCAACAATCGGGTCCAGCGCGTCTTCATTGCCCGATAGCAGCATCCATGATGCCAAAGCTCCTGCACCTTCACGATCAAACGCATCAAAGGTCAAATCAACAATGGCCCGCGCTGAAGCCTCGCCTTTGCGCGATTTTATAACCGTATCGCCAATCGTCTCACAAATGGAGTGCGCCAAATAGGCAGATAGCGCCTTTTGCAAACCCGAAGCAGAGCCAAAATGATGCAGCAAATTGGCATGCGTTCGCCCAACCCGCGCAGCAACTGCTTTCAATGTCACCGCTTGCGGGCCTGTTTCAATCAACAGCGCCCGCGCCTCCACTAAGGCCGCCATTCGGCTCTGTTCAGGGCTGAGACGTTTTTTTGTTTTTTGCATTATTATGGGATCGCTTTTATTTTGGACTTTTGTGCATAAGGCTTTTGCTGAAAAACTCCAATATAGATATAATGTTTATTATGCTCCTTTTGGCAAAACTATGGCGGCATATGGCGCTATATTTATTGGAATATATATGATGAGACATATCCTATCGACTGCGGTTTTGCTGATCACATGTGCGGCATCCGTACAGATACAAAATCCGCGTGCTGAAACACCGCTGCATAATGAAAATCGGCCAGTTATTGATGGCAAAATGTCGCCGCCCAGTATTTTGCTCTTTTCCAAAACCAATGATTGGCGGCACAATAGCGGCATAGCAGGCGGAGATTATTTCTTCACTGATTTGGCCGATGAACAGGGCCGCAATGTGTTTATCACTAATAATGGCGCGGTGTTTAACGATGAGGATATACAGCGCTTCAAATTGGTCATTTTCAATAATGCTAGTGGCGACATATTGAATGAAGCGCAGCAAAGCGCGTTTCAAAAATGGTATGAGAGCGGCGGCAATGTCATCTCGCTGCATGGCGGCAACACCATCGAAAACTGGCCATGGTTTAACCAGAATATACGCGGACCCGCATTTATTGGCCATATTGCCGAGCCGCAATTTCAAGTGGCGAAGCTGGAAACGCTAAATGCGCAGCATCCGGTCATGAAAGGCGTGCCGCGCGAATGGAAACATAGTGAGGAATGGTATAGCTTTGATGGTGTGCCGCAAAGCTATGGCATGACGCCTTTGGTAGGCCTGCATGAGACTAGCTATAGCCCGTATAATTTTGCCTATGGTGATGTGTCGGATTTGCGCATGGGCTATTACCCGATTGAGCATCCTGTTATCTGGACCCATTGCC